>CAYMDB010000123.1:0-8183 GCA_964388865.1 uncultured Flavobacteriaceae bacterium | reverse complement strand
TTTTCGATGAAATTTTAGTATATTTTGATAAATCCTTAAGGCATTTAGTTGCAAGGACAACGAATCTTTGGCTGTGATCTTTAGGTTAATAAAATCTTCGCTGTCGCTTATAAACGCCGCATCATCAATAACAAATTTGTAAGCGGGTTGGGTAATACTATTTTCATCAGTTTTGTAAAAACTTAAGGCATTGTGGCTTAACAAGTCAAATAAGGTCGGTCGGTAATCTTTGGAATTGTCAGCTTCAACAATCAGTGTTTTGTAATTACTTAAAGCTTCTTGTTGCAATAGCAAACCGTTCTGTAAAGACCTTTGATAATTGATATGGATTTCATTAAACAAGGTTTCTAAATCCCAAGTTCTAAGGTCTTCACTTGGTTTTTCTCCAGTTTTAGTGCGATTGTAAAATTTGTATCTGTTTTGCTGAAAATACTGCCAGTACATAGTAGCTAGCATATTTTCTAAGAGATGTTTGGTGGTGATTTGGTCAGACGTATCAATTTCAGATTTAAAAAGATTGATGATACTTAATTGGGCGTTTTCTTCAAGCGTCAACATGTACTTACTTTTAAAGAGTAAGGCTTTAATGCGCTGCTGTTGTTCATTCTCTTTTGCAGCTTTCTGGTAGATTGTTTCTACAAGTTCTGAAGCACTTTTAGTGAGGCCTTCAGCTTCAAGTTGACTGACTTTTTTCCATTGACTTTCAAAATCGTTTTGAGCATTAGAAAAAGAAGCAAAACAAAGTAACATGATGAGTGGTATATAGGTTTTCATTGGCGTTTAATTTCTATGATGCCATTTCAAAAGCTGTTCCAAAAATAGCAGGACGTCATAAATTAAGTATATAAATGAGTGAAGTTAAGCAATTAGTTAATGAAGCGGCGCCTTAATATATTGTATTTTTGCAAAAAAATGTTTCGTCTATGTATCGATTTTTCTGGATTTTCCTGTTGACTTCATGGTGTTTTTCTCAATCCGAAATACAGAAAACTAAAGTTTTAATAGCAAATAAGGCGTATGAAGAGGCTCAAACAGAAATGATAACATTTCTTAAATCGTTTCCAGAGCACAAAGAGGCTTTAGAATTGTTAGGTGATTCCTATGGTTATCAAAAAAAGTGGGACGAAGCGATAGCACAATATCAACTCTTAACCCAGAAAGAGCCAAATAATGCCAATTATCAATACAAATATGGCGGTGCCTTAGGAATGAAAGCCCTAAGCGTAAGTAAAATAAAAGCTTTAGGTATTATAGGCGATGTAAAAAAGGCCTTTTTGAAAGCTGCAGAGCTCGATCCGAAGCACATTGATGCGCGTTGGGCCTTGGTTGAATTGTACATCTCACTGCCGGGTATTGTTGGCGGAAGCACCTCTAAAGCATTAAGCTATGCTGAGGAGTTAGAACAGTTATCTAAAGTAGATGGCTATTTGGCAAAAGGCTATGTTTACGAATATGATGACGAACCCGAACTGGCGGAAAAGTATTACCGATTAGCCATTAAATTAGGAGGTTCAGTGACTTGCTATGAAAAACTCACACAATTTTACGAAGCTCAAAATCAGCCAGACAAAGCCATCGTGACCATTGAAGAGGGTCAAAGAAAATTACAGCGGAATGCTCTGCATTATCAAATTGGCAAAGTCTGCGCAGATTACAACATACAGCTAGAAAAAGGTGAGAAATGTCTTAACGCCTACTTGTCTCATCACTCTGCCAAGGACGGCGTGCCAAAAGAATGGGCGTATTACAGGTTGGCACAAATTTATAAGCATAAAAAAGAAAAAACAGAAGCTTTAAAGTGGATTAATAAGGCAATTACAGGCTTACCCGAAGTCGGAGTGTTTAAGGAGGAAAGATCCCTGATTTCTAAGCTTTAAATTTCTGATTGTAAGGTCACTGTTTTATTAATGATTGTCTTTTTTATGTGATAAATATTTGTTAATTGTTTAAAATCAATAGTAATACTGTTATTTTTGCAGTTAAATAGTTTATTTATGAAAAAATTACTTTCAAATATAAAAATCGCAGTTCCAGGTAAAATATACCTTAAAGATCCAGAATCTTCAGACTTAGGTAAGCGAATAATAGAGCACAGCATCTTATTGATAGATACAATGGGCTTTGATAATTTTACATTCAGAAAATTAGGCGAAAAGATTGGTTCTAATGAAAGTTCTATTTATCGTTATTTCGAGAGCAAACATAATTTATTGCTGTATCTCACATCTTGGTATTGGGCGTGGATAGAGTACCAAATGGTGTTTTCAACTTTTAACCTGTCTAATAACAAAGACAAATTAGAAAAAGCCATTGAGGTCGTTACCAAATCTATCGAGGAAGATCATATGTTTTCTCATATTAATGAGATTAAACTCCATAGAATTGTAATTAACGAATATTCAAAATCCTACTTAACCAAAGCTGTAGATAAAGAAAATAAGGAGGGCTATTTTGCGGTTTACAAGCGTTTGGTAAAACGCTTAAGCGATATGATTACTGCCATTAATCCAGATTACAACTATGCAACAAGTTTAGCCAGCACTATTATAGAAGGTGCTTTGCATCAACACTTTTTAAAAGAACATTTTAGCTCTATAACCGATTGTAATGACGAGGTGACACCTTCAGATTTTTTCAAAGAATTAACCTTTAATGCCATAAGAAGCTAATTTATGAAAGAAGCAAAACAAGTTAATATGTCGCCGTGGGAGAGACTCATAGGTCTCCTTAAATTAGAAAGGAAAGACATTTTACAAGTGATTTACTACGCTATTTTTTCTGGCCTTTTATCGCTAACACTCCCTTTAGGAATTCAAGCTATTGTTAATTTAATACAAGGAGCTCAAGTGAGTACCTCGTGGATAGTTTTAGTAATTTTGGTTACGCTTGGGGTCGCTTTTGTAGGGATCTTGCAATTAATGCAAATGCGGATAATTGAAACGATTCAGCAACGTATTTTTACGAGAGCTTCCTTTGAATTTACCTATCGCTTTCCTAAAATAAAGATGACTGAATTGCGAAACTATTATCCGCCAGAACTGGCAAATCGTTTCTTCGACGTA
This sequence comes from uncultured Flavobacteriaceae bacterium, assembly GCA_964388865.1. Lineage (GTDB taxonomy): Bacteria > Bacteroidota > Bacteroidia > Flavobacteriales > Flavobacteriaceae > Winogradskyella. The sequence goes on along the minus strand of CAYMDB010000123.1, from coordinate 5,121 downwards.
TTGAGTATTCAAAAAGGCCTTGCTAAGATTTTAATAGATATACCCACGGCTATATTACAAATTATTTTTGCCTTAATACTACTGTCTTTTTATCATCCATTTTTTATTGTTTTTGGAATTATATTACTTCTGTTGATTTATGTAGTGTTTAAGTTTACTCTACAACGCGGTATGGAAACGAGCCTTTTAGAGTCTAAGAACAAATACAAAGTAGCACACTGGATACAAGAAGTGGCGCGAGCTGTAGTTAGTTTTAAATTATCAGGAAAGACAAGTTTAGCTGTAAATAAAAATGATGATTTAGTAGAAGACTATTTAAAGGCTAGAGAAAGCCATTTCAGAATACTGATTATTCAATTTATTCAAATGATAAGCTTTAAAGTGGTTGTTACTGCAGGTTTATTATTAATTGGAGGTTTGCTTGTTTTAAATCAGGAAATGAATATTGGACAATTTGTTGCCGCAGAAATTATTATTCTTTTGGTCACGGCTTCTGTTGAGAAACTCATATTAGGTTTAGAGTCGTTTTATGATATTCTTACATCTTTGGAAAAAATGGGACAAGTGGTAGACAAAGATTTAGAGGATCAGGCGGGTGATAGACCAGAATTTAAGGAAAATTTTAGTTTAGAGTTAGACAATATCTCTTATAAAGTACCCAATAAACAAAATTCAATTCTCAAAAATATATCTTTTAAAATTAGTCCGAAAAGTAGATTGTTAATCAAAGGCGAGAGCGGCTCTGGCAAATCTAGTTTATTACAAATCATAGGTGGTATTATAGAACCGACCAAAGGTAAAATCTACCTCGATAAATATATGCTCAGTACTATTAATTTGAATTACTACAGATCTCATCTCGGATTGTCTCTAGCAAATGAAACCCCTTTTGAGGGAACCATAAGAGAAAATATCACTTTTGGTAATCCTGAAGTTTCTGACGAGCAGTTAATGTGGGCAATTGAAAATGTCGGTCTCTATCAGTTTATCAAAGAAAGTCCACAGGGTTTAAATACTATTTTATATCCAGAGGGTAAACAAATCCCTTTTACCATAGCGAAGAAAATTGTTCTAGCACGTGCCATAGTCGATAAGCCTCAAATTTTAATCTTAGAAGATCCGTTAGAGCATTTTGAGTTAGAGGAGGTAGATCGCATTATTTCATTTTTAACGGATCCTTCCAACCCTTGGGCCTTAGTAGTAGTAAGTATGAGCAACGATTGGTCTAAGAGTTGTACACAAGTTATTACCCTAAAAAAAGGTGAAATTATTTAAAGATCCCATATATGTTAAACATTTCTCATAATAAATTAAATAAATTAATTGATTTAACTCAATCCAAGTCGGGAAAACGTGTTTTTCAAGGTAAATACAATGAATATTTTAATCGGTTTTTAGCTGCATTCTCTATTGTTGGGTTCATCATCTTGTTTCTGCCCTGGACTCAAAATATTACTGGTAGAGGTAATGTTACCACCTTAACTCCAGAACAACGGCCACAAACCATTCAGTCCCCAATTCCTGGAAGAATTGAAAAATGGTTTGTACGTGAGGGTGACTTTGTAGCAAAAGGCGATACTATTATTCAAATTTCTGAAATTAAGAGTGAATATTTCGACCCTAATTTAGTAGAGCGTACCGGCGAACAGCGCGATGCAAAAGCATTGTCTGTTGGGTCTTATGGTGAAAAAGTAAAAGCTTTAGACCGACAAATCACCGCCTTAACACAAGAGCGTGCCTTAAAGTTAGAACAAGCAAGAAACAAATTATTGCAATCCAGACTTAAGGTGAAGAGCGATAGCATTGATTTTGAAGCCGCAAAAACTAATATTAGAATAGCCCAGATAAAGTACAATCGAACAGATACCCTAAAGCAGGAAGGTTTTAAAGCCACAAAGGATGTGGAAGATGCAAGATTAAAATTGCAAGAGACAGAGGCCAAATTAATCTCGCAAGAAAACAAACTATTGGCAAGTAAAAATGAAGTAATTAATGCGCAAGTAGAGATTTCAAGGGTTATGGCTACGTATGCCGATAAAATTTCAAAATCGCAGAGTGATAAATTCACGGCTGAGTCTGGTCAGTTTGATACCGAAGCGCAGGTATCAAAATTAGAAAACGAATATTCTAATTACCATATGCGTGATGCCTTAAGGTTTGTCAAAGCTCCTTACGATGGGTACATCAATAAAGCCATTAGAGGTGGAGTGGGTCAGACGTTTAAAGAGGGCGAAGCACTTGTGGGAATCATGCCAGCTCGAGTAGATTTAGCAGTTGAAACCTTTGTAAATCCTATTGATTTGCCCTTACTTCATATAGGAGAAAAAGTACGCGTACAATTTGACGGCTGGCCCGCCATTGTTTTTAGCGGATGGCCAAACGTATCTTACGGAACTTACGGTGCTAAGGTAGTGGCCATTGAGAATTTTATTACTGATAATGGGAGATTTAGAGTCTTGCTTGCCCCAGATGCAGAAGATCATGCCTGGCCAAAGGATATTAGGGCTGGTTCAGGAGCCTTTACAATGGCTTTGCTAGAAGACGTGCCAATTTGGTATGAATTGTGGCGAAAGCTAAATGGTTTCCCACCAAATTACTATCAACCAACGAGCCAAACAATATCTAAAAAGAACTAATTTATGAGATTTAAACTTATCGTTATTCTTATAAGCTTTTGTAGTGTCGGATTTTCTCAGACTGAGGCGTTGTCTAACGTACTGCGTTTTGATGAGTATTTAGGCTTCGTTAAAAAGTTTCATCCCATCGTAAAACAAGCCAATTTGGTTATTGATGAGAGTCAAGCGCAATTAATGAAATCTAGAGGAGCTTTTGATCCTAAACTTGAAGTTGATTACAACCGGAAACAGTTCAAAAACACAGCGTATTATGACCGGTTGAATGGTACGTTTAAAGTTCCAACCTGGTTTGGTGTGGAATTAAAAGCGGCTTTTGAAGATAATTCAGGTGAGTATTTAAATCCAGAAGCCTTCGTACCTGATGACGGCTTATACAGTGCAGGTATCTCAATGGCTTTAGGGCAAGGGCTTTGGATAAACAACAGAATGGCAGCCTTAAAACAAGCCCGATTATTCAGGGAGCAGGCCAAAGCAGATCGCGATATCTATGTCAACTCTATTTTATATGAAGCCTCCTTAGTTTATTTTAAATGGCTACAAGCCTATAATGAGCTTATTTTATTCGAAAATATTCTGGTGAATGCAGAATTGCGATATAGAGGAATCCTAAAAGGTGTAGAAGTCGGTGAAAATGCAGAGATAGATGCCACCGAAGCACGCATCGCTGTTAACAACAGAAAATTGGGATTAGAACAATCTAAAGTAAAGCTTATGAAAGCCGCTTTAGAACTGTCAAATTTTTTATGGTTAGAAAATAATGTGCCTGTAGAATTGCAACCCGATATTATTCCCGATGTGAATACAGAGCCTATTGTAGATGCTACCTTTAATATTAACCAGTTGAGAGCAGACGAAGTGCTACTCGATGCGCATCCTAAAATGATTTCTCTGGGCTACAAATTAGAAAGCCTTGAAGTCGATAAACGTTTAAAAGCAAATAAATTACTGCCAAAAATTGATGCTGAATACAATTTTATAACCGAAGCACCAGAAGTAGCGCGGACTTTAAATACGGCAGAATACAAAGGCGGTGTTAATGTCGTTTTTCCTTTATTTTTAAGAAAAGAACGCGGAGATTTAAAATTGGCTAAATTAAAATTACAGGATACAGAATTTGAAATCGACGCTACCCGTGTCAATCTTCAAAATAAGATTAATGCCCTAAAACAGGAATTAGAATCTTATGTAATTCAAAATGAAATTACAACTCAAATGGTTGAAGATTACCAGCAAATGTTAAAAGCCGAGGAACGTAAATTTCAGCTTGGTGAGAGTTCCTTGTTTTTGGTTAATGCGCGTGAATCAAAACTTATTGATGGTCAGTTAAAAGCCATCGAAATTCAGAACAAATTCTTTAGTACCAAAGCGAAGTTGTTTAATAGTTTATCGGTAAATCCAGATTTTTAGGATTGAGATTTCGGCCTCCAAATTAACTATTTTGAAATTTGAAAACTGGAATTTTACTCGTTTCGGATACAGGTTGATCAACCAAAGTTTTACGACTAGGCTTAAGATAGGTAATCCTTCACATTTCAAAAAACTTATAGTATTTTTACGCTACATATTTTTATACTATGAACGTACATTTTATCGCTATTGGTGGTGCCGCAATGCACAATTTAGCCATAGCGCTTCACAATAAAGGTTATGAGGTTTCAGGAAGCGACGATACTATTTTTGAACCTTCAAAATCAAGATTAGACGCCAAAGGTTTATTGCCACAAGATTTTGGTTGGTATCCAGAAAAAATCACATCAAATTTAGACGCGGTTGTTTTAGGCATGCACGCCAAAGCTGATAATTCTGAGCTGATTAAAGCTCAAGAACTCGATTTAAAAATTTACAGTTATCCTGAATTCTTATACGAACAAGCCAAAGGTAAAACACGAGTAGTTATTGGCGGAAGTCACGGAAAAACCACAATCACTTCAATGATTTTACATGTGATGCATTTTCACAATCGCGATGTCGATTATATGGTTGGTGCTCAGTTAGAGGGTTTTGACGTGATGGTAAAACTCACCGAAGAGAATGATTTTGTGGTTTTGGAGGGCGATGAGTATTTGAGTTCACCTATAGATTTGCGACCGAAGTTTCACTTGTATAAACCTAATATTGCTTTGTTAAGTGGTATTGCTTGGGATCATATAAATGTGTTTCCAACCTATGAAAACTATGTAGAGCAATTCAGCATTTTTGTAGATTCCATTGTTAGAGGTGGAAGTATTAACTATAACGAAGAAGATGCTGAGGTTAAACGCGTGGTTGAGGCTTCACAAAATCAAATCCGGAAAATCCCATATCATACCCCAGAATATACCGTTGAAGATGGTGAAACCCTTTTAGAAACTCCAGAAGGCCCCATGCCTATTGAAATATTTGGGGCACACAATCTCAATAATCTCGCTGGTGCTAAATGGATTTGCCAGCATATGGGCATTGATGAAGATGATTTCTATGAGGCTATCGCTACCTTTAAAGGAGC
>CAYMDB010000122.1:0-8198 GCA_964388865.1 uncultured Flavobacteriaceae bacterium | reverse complement strand
TAAATCTAAAGTGAGTACTTTATCCTAGGCGAATTCGAAGGTTACTGCTATGTCTCGCGATTTAATTTCTAAAATGAGGTTCTTAGCTTTTAACTTTCGGTTCATAATGCCGACACCATCATTAAAGGACTGCAAAGATAATAATTTTTTTAGATTAAAAAAGTGAATAATAAAAAATAACGCTCAAATTAATTTATGTTATCCTTCGATATAGCATTTGTCAATTAATCATCGTTTTCTTCATCTAAAGTGGCTACAGCATTTTTAGTCGTACTTTCGTCTGCATCAAAATTTATGATGTGAGGAAGCTGCTCTTTCAGTGCTGCAAAATTTCCCTTGAATTGATTTTTGCTCAATAATAAAGTTTTGAGATTTTTTAGCTCTGCCAGCTTATCTGGCAAATCACCATAAAAGGCATTATTTGACAATACAAGTTCTTCCAAAGCTTTTAATTCGCCAATGGAATCAGGAATATTACCCAGAAATGTATTATCAAAAACACTCAATACTCTCAGTGCTTTTAGATTAGAAATACTTTGCGGTAGCTTTCCTGTTAAACGATTACTACTTACTATTAAGACTTCTAATTTTGTGAGATTTCCCATTGATTCTGGTAATTCACCTGTGAAATTATTATTGAATATCTCTAAAGATTTCAAATTAGTTAGCAATCCAATGTCTTGAGGAATGCTACCGCTAAACTCGTTTGAAAAAAGTTTTATCTCTTCCAAATTCCTCATGCCCGTGATACTAGAAGGCCATTCTCCCACTAGCTTATTGAAGGATAAATTGAGAACTTTTAAATGTATTAAATCCGATATAGATGCTGGAATTTGACCGTTTAAATTATTGAATCCAAGATCTAATGCCACAACATTATTGTCTTCGAGACTGACCCCGTACCAAGAAGATACCGGTTGTTTTAAATCCCAAGATTTATGCCACTTATCGCCTGCTGTAGATTCATACAAATCTATGAGTGCTGCTTTTTGCTGTTGGGATATTTTTGCAAAAACTAAAGTGGGAATCAGGTAAAATAATACAGTGATTTTTAAGATTTTCATAGGTGGTAGATTTGCGTGTGGGGACACTAATTCTTTTTAAAATTAAGTGCTACCTCTTTAAAATACAAAAGTTTTCGATGAACTACATCAAAATAAATTACAAGAATCTGATTATAAGTATTTCTGTTTATTGTTCGATACTTTCTGCTTGAAAACTAATAACTTCTAAATCTTCAGTTAATATGGTGAGCTGAATGGGATTACAACACACTTCGCAATCTTCAATGTAACTTTGTTGTCTTTGAGAGGTATCAATCAACATAGATATCTCTTCCCAACAATACGGACATTGAAAAAAATATTCTTCCATTTTTTCTAAATTAAAATTGAACATTTAACAGCTCTCCACTAATTTGTAGCACTGCAACCTCTGCTAATTTGGCATCGTACTTGGCTTGATTTCTTGCGAGTTCTGATGATAGCAAATTGAGCTGTGCTTGTCTAAATTCTATAGAAGTCACCTGGCCGAGCTTAAACTTTTCTTGTGTTCTGACGAAATTATTCTTCGCTGTTATAATATTGTCTTGCTGAACGTTAAATATTCTTAGTTTGTTTTGATAATCATCCCAGGCGTTATTGAAATTACGTTCAATATCTTGCTTTAACTGTTCTTTTATAAGCTTTTGATTTGCAAGGTTAATTTGTGCGTTTTTAACTCTTGTGATGGTGCCGCCACCATCAAATAAATTCCAACTAAAATTTATTCCCGCCGATAATCCGGTAGTGGTTGTAAGTGCCACAATATTTGCAGCGTTGTTATTGGTCTCGTTCCAGCCATACGTACCTGTTAGACCTACTGTAGGTAAATAACCCGACTTATTAGCTTTTAAAATAAACTCATTGATAGCAATATTTTTTTCGTTCTGAATTAATGAAACGTTATTACGATTCATTTTATTCATAAGATCTTCCTTATTCAATTCTAATAGAAACGTAATTGTAGTATCAACAGCAAACTCTTGGGGTATATTATTGCCAGTAACAAAATTTAAATCGCGCTTGGCGTTGATTAAAGACTGTCTGGCATTGATTACATTGATGCTGTCGTTATTAATATCCACTTCAGCATTTAAGACGTCGAGCATAGTATTTTGACCATACTCAAACTGATATTCTGCTCGCGTTAATCTGTCATTAGAAATATCTAATGTTTCATCTAGCGATTTTAAATTTTCAGAACGTCTTGCAATATCATAGTAAACGGTTAATAATTGTGCAATAGTATTTTCAATAGTTTCTCTCGCCTGAAGCTCAGAAAGATTAAATTCTTCTTTTAATCGCTTATAATCGTAATGACGGCCCAAACCATCAAAAAGAGTGTAATTAAGATTAATATTCGCATTATAACGCGAACTCTCTGCACCACTTATTACTCGTGGTTCAAATTCGTTATTAAACTCTGTTCTACCGCTATCTCTATTGTAAGTTGCGCCCGCATTGCCTGTTAGGGTTGGTAAGTAACCTGAATTGAAAACACTTTTATTATTCTCTGCAATATCTAAAGTATTGTTTGCTATAATAATCCCGTAATTATTCACTAATGCTAGGGCTATAGCTTCGGAAGGCTTAACTACCTCTTGAGAATAACCCAATCTTATGATTAAAAAAATCATTAATAAGAAAACGATCTTAATGCTCTGCTTCTTCATTTTGCTCTTTTATAGCGCGTTCAACTTCTTCTTTAGAAACCTCATTTCCTGTGGCTAACCATTTTGCCCCTACCTTAATATTATTACTTATAGACAAAAATAAAGGAAGAACTAAAAGGGTCAGTATAGTAGCGTAAGCAATACCAAATGTTATAGAAATTGCCATTGGCTTTAAAAACTGAGCTTGCCTGCTTTTTTCTAAAAGCAAGGGTGCCAAACCAGCAATTGTTGTTAAGGAGGTTAAAAATATAGCTCTGAATCTCGACTTACCTGCTTCGGATAAGGCGAGATTGAAAGGCATTCCCTCTCGTAAATTGCCATTAAACTTACCGATTAAGACCAAGCCGTCATTGACCATGATACCAATTAATGCGATAATACCGAGCAGGGATAAAATATTAAGCGGAAATCCTAACCACAAATGACCCCAAGCTACGGCTGTTAAACTAAATGGTATAAGTAGTATGAGTAGCAGTGGCTGACTGTAACTTCTAAATGTGAAGGCAATGGTGGCATAGATGAGAAGTATAATAACTAAACCAGCGGCGCCAAGTGAACTGCTTAACTTTTCCTTTTCTCTATTTTGTCCTTCAAAAGATGCTGTTATGGTTGGATATTTTGATTTGAGCTCTGGAATCACATTCAAACGTAAATCTTCCATAATGTCGGTATTGCTTGCATTGGGATCCTTCATATCTGCTGAGATTTGAATCTCACGTCGTCCCTCTAAATGATTAATAGCCACATCACCTCTCGCGATGCTGTACTCGGCAATGTCTCTTAAATTGACCCTTGAACCTGTTGGTGTTACGATTCGCATTTCATCTAAATCATTAATCGATTCCCTGTTGCTTCTATCGTAACGAACCCACACTCTAATTTCATCTTGTCCACGCTGAAAACGTTGCGCCTGAACTCCAAAAAAACCAGCGCGCACCTGATTCATAACAGTTCTCAAATCTAGCCCCAACAAATAAGCACTTTGTTTAAGCTGTAATCTTATTTCCTTGATGCCTGCTGGATCGTTGTCTTCGACATCCTTCAGCATAGGATTTGCATCCATAGCCCCTTTAAGTTCTGTTTTAGCCGCTTTTAATTCTTGTATATTATTGCCTAATAAGGATACAGAAATTGGACTTCCCCCAAAGTTACCACCCGATCCAAAGGTAAGACGCTCGGTGCCCACAACCGGACCTACAAGGTCGCGTAATCTGTTGGCTACTAAAATAGAACTTATAACATCTGGGCGTTCCTCGCCGGGCAACATATTGATTTGCAGAGATGCACTTGATGAACTATTGATGGTTCTTATGGTATTTTCAACCAACACTTTATCCGTGTCCTTTAGGTATTTCTGGGTAAATTCTTTATTGACAATTTCGGCCTTATCTTCTATCATTGAAATAATAGAATCTGTGATTTTTTCATTGGTACCATTTGGCATATCTAAAGTTACAGTGACCTGATCACTCGCTATTCTCGGAAACAACGTAACACTAATAATACCACCACCTACAGCTCCAAACGTAAAAATTAAAAGTCCGACAAAAATCCCTAAAGCTAAAACTTTAAACTCTAAAATAAACTTTAATACAGGTGTATAAAGTTTGTCTCTTAAAAACGCCATTATGCGGTCGCCAAACTGATTGACAACGCGCATTTTTTGAAAAAACTTTTTAAATCCTGTAGCTTTAACATCCGTTTCCTTTTTAGCCCGCAAGGCCTTAGAATGTGCTAAATGAGCAGGAAGAATGATGAGTGCTTCAATCAAGGAAATCGTTAATGTGAGAATAACAATCACCGAAACTTCACCAAAAAACTCACCAATTCTACTGTCTAAAAACAAGAAGGTTGAAAAGGCTAAAAGTGTAGTAATGATTGTAGAAACTACTGGCGGAATCACCTCCATAACACCGTCTATGGCAGCTTCTATTGGTGTTTTTCCACGCTCGTAATGTTGGTAAATATTTTCGGCAATGACGATACCGTCATCAACTAAAATACCAATAACGATGATCATACCAAAAAGCGAAAGCACATTGATAGTGACATCAAATTGCCCAGCAAATATAAACATTCCTAAAAACGAAATTGGCAAACCAAACGCCACCCATAATGCTAAACGGGTATTGAGAAATAGAGACAAAAATAATAAAACCAACAAAATACCTACGATGGCGTTTTCCATTAACAATTGCGTACGCTGCTCTAGGGTTATGGATTTATCTCTTACCACATTTAGCTGCACGTTATTGTGCTTTTGATTGTAATCTTCTATATAATCTTTAACCTTTTGTGCTGAACTTATTAAATCTTCGTTATTGGTGCTAGTGACTGTGATATCTACAGACAATTCACGATTAAAATAAGTAGCATTAGGCGTCTCAGAAAAACGGTCTCTGATGATAGCAACATCCTTCAAACGCACCGTTTTACCTTGTGGTGTGGCCTTTATAATAACATTGGAAAGTTCATCACCGTAATACGCACGGTTATTGGCTCTAATTAAATACTCTTCAGTATCCGTTTTTATATTACCTCCCGTTACTAGAATATTAGACTGACCAACAGCCATAGCAACATCTGTAAATGTAATGTCATAGGCTAATAAACTGTTTTCATTAACAGCTATTTCAATTTCCTCTTCGGGGTAACCTGATAATTCAACTTGAGATATACCACTGATGGCTCTCAAATCGTTTTCTACTTGCCTACCAATTTGTTTTAGCGTTGCCAAGGGAATATGAGATCCGCTTATAGCAAAGCTAATGGTTTGTCTTACCTCTTCACGCTTAGCCACAATTAAAGGTTCCATTCCCGTTGGATAGCTTGGTACGCGATCTACAGCATTTTTAACCTCAAGCAGCATAAAATCAATATTCTCACCTTTTTCAATCTCAACGGTAATTGTGCCACTATTTTCTCGAGATACTGAAGTTACGCGATCTACGCCACGTAGTCCCTTTAAATTATCTTCAATTTGAAGTACGATACCTTCTTCAATTTCCTGTGGTGAAGCGCCAAGATAGGTTATATTAATGTTTATGATTTTTGATTCTACCAAGGGAAAGAAACTAGATTTTAGGCCTAAGTAGCCCAAAATCCCAAATACAAAAACAGCACCAATTAAAATATTAACGGCAACGTGGTAGCGAATAAAAAATGATATAATTTTTCTCATATCATTTAATTAGCTTGACTCGAAGTGAATGGTTTAACTAACATACCCGAATAGGCACCTGGCACAGGTTTAGCAATAAAAACAACACCATCTTTGAGACCTTTTATAACCACTTTAGAATCGGTATAATAAACTGGCTTTACGTCCACCGCTTCTAGAATGCTGTCTCTCAAAACAAACATGGTATTTTGCTCCGACAATAAATTTCTACTCACTTCAATAGCGTTGGGTTCTTCCTTGGCATCTAATTCTGCAACCAAATAGGTTCCTTCTTTTAAATCTTGGTGCTTCACCTCTACAAAGGCCGTTATGGTTTGTGTTGTTACATCTACACTGCCGTTAACGCGGGATACTTTGCCTGTATACGAATTAATACCATCTAAAGTTTGCAAAGCTACGGTTTTACCTACCTCTAAAAAGGGAGCGTAAGTTTTAGTTATGGCCAATTCAATTTCATAAACAGAGGTATCAATAAACTCACCGAGTTTCTGACCGCTTCTTACCAAAGCGCCTTCGGTAACTAGGGCTTCTGTTAAAATACCAGAGAAAGGGGCATTAATATAGTACTTAGACAAACGCTGCTCTAAATTTTTCACATTATAATAACTAGACACAATACCCCTGCCCGTAATAAAATAGTTTTCTTTTTCAGAGGTCATTTTTGGAAGTTGCGGTGTTGTTTGTTCTAAATCAAATGCGCTTAAATACATTTGCCATTTGTTGTAGATATCTGGAAAATCTAATCTTAAATCTGGCATTATAGCCGCGATGTCATTGTATAAATTACTCTTTGCGGACTGCACTGTGGCATAATATTCAGACGCATCAATTCTTATGAGCGCTTGTCCTTTTTTATAGGCTTGCCCTGGCTTAAATAACCTACCGGTAGTATTAAAAACTCCCTGAACCTCAGAGAAAAGCTCAATACGACGCTTCGCTACTAAATTGCCACTCGCAGAAATCACTATAGGAACGGTGGTATTCTTAACGGTATCAACAAATACGGTCTTTACCACTTTAGAGGGTACGGGTTTAGGTCGGTTTTTATTGGCAATGAGTTGTTTGGACACTAAAAAAGCACTTACAACAAGTGCTAAGCCTAAAACAGATAAAATTACTTTTCTTAACATAATAAAGCAGTCAGTAGAGTGCAAAAATACCCATATGTTACTGTGAAGCCGTTAAAATAATCTTAATTATTAGTTCTCAAACTGATCAAGCTCGTGCTGCACATGCTCCCAATCTTTCATCAACTTTTCTAGTGCCTTTTTTTTAGTTTGATAGGCATCAAAAAACTTAGGATCGGAAGCTGTCTTATCATAATCCGTTGCCAGCTTTACATCATCTGATTTGATATCCTTTTCATGCTGATGAATTTTAGCCTCAATATTACTTAGCTTATTATTTAAAGACTTCAATTTTTTCTGATCCTCGTAAATTTGCTTGCTAGTCTCTTTAGGTTTACTAGCAACAACGGTTCGTTTTTCGGCCTCTCTCAAGTTTTCGAGATTGCGTTGGTCTAAATAGAAATCAATATCACCAAGGTATTCTTTTATATTTTGATCCTTAAATTCGTAGATAGTGTCTGTTAAACCTTGAAGGAAGTCCCTATCGTGAGAGACTAAGATAAGGGTACCTTCAAATTTTTTCAAGGCGTCTTTAAGTACATTTTTAGATTTTATATCAAGATGGTTAGTGGGCTCATCCATGATTAAAACGTTCAACGGTTGAAGCAATAATTTAGCTAAGGCTAAACGATTTCGCTCACCACCTGAGAGTACTTTTACATATTTTTCTACTTCATCTCCTCTAAACAAAAATGAGCCTAGAATATCTCTCACTTTACTTCTATTGGTTTCATTGGCCGCGTCTATCATTATATCAAGTACGGTTTTATTTCCGTTTAGGTACTCAGCTTGGTTTTGTGCAAAATATCCTATTTGCACGTTGTGTCCTAGGGTTAGAGTGCCCTCGTATTCTAACTCACCTACAATGATTTTAGCTAGAGTAGATTTCCCCTGTCCATTCTGTCCTACAAAAGCTGTTTTCACATCTCTGGGTATGGTTAAGTTTACATTGTGCAAGACTTGCAAGTCACCATAACTTTTAGATATATTTTCAATTTTAACAACTACTTTTCCTGGCGTGATGGATATTGGAAACTTTAAGGACATAACACTGTTGTCGTCCTCATCGACTTCTATTCTGTCAATTTTATCTAACTTTTTTATTAAGGACTGTGCCATGGATGCTTTAGAAGCTTTTGCCCTAAACTTTTCAATGAGTTTTTCGGTCTGCTGAATT
>CAYMDB010000121.1:2352-8232 GCA_964388865.1 uncultured Flavobacteriaceae bacterium | reverse complement strand
TGAAACCTATATTGGCATTAAACATCTTGAAGATGGAAAGCACACGTTAAAAGTAAGACGCCATTACATAAATAAATCAGATACTATTTCTACGCTAAAGGCATCCATTCCGTTTTGGTACTACCCAAATTAAATCCTTTCACTTAGAATTCACATTCCAAAACAAGTATTTACAGCCTGATTTTTTTCTGCCCATAAATCGTGTATCTTTAGCAACTATAGACCTAAGCATGTATAAAATTTTTATTTTTATTTTAGTTGTCGGACAATTCGCTAATGCCCAAATCACGATTACTGACGGCATCACAAAACATCCAGTAAGCTATGCCACAGTTTCATTTGGAAACGGTAACGGTATTTTTGCCGATGACAATGGCGTGTTTTACTTTACGAAAAAATTGTATCCAGATATTGATTCGCTTTTTATCTCTGCTTTAGGATTTAAAGATTTAAACCTCTCTACTCAAAACCTTCCAAGTAAATTAGTTATGCAACCGCAGGCCGATGCACTAGACGAGGTGGTTATTGGGATTAAACTCGATAGAAAATATAAAGATGAAACTTTAAAACCGTATTTAGATGACGACTATTACAAGTGTTGGTTACCTACTATAGAGTCGGAAATCGCAGTGTATTTTCCTAAAACGACTCCTCAAGATCAAAAACTAAAAAGCGTGTCCTTTCCCATAGCTTTAGAATCGAAAGACTGGGGCAAACGCAACCGCTCAAATAGTGAAAAGAAACCATTTTCTACATTATTTAAAGTGAAATTTTATGGGAACGCAAATGGTTTTCCTAGTAAAGTTTTAAGCTATGAAACCATAGTTTTTAGAGTTACTGAGAAAGATGGCGATGCTTATAGGCTTAATGTAGATGATTACGATTTGTATATTCCTGAAAAGGGCTTTTTTGTATCCTTACAGGTTTTAGGTTATACCGACAAATCAGGAAAATTGCTTCCAAATAAAAAGTACAAAGAAATCGCCTCCAGAAATGGTGATGTTATTAAAATCCCGACAAACTTCAGGCCGCTTCTTCCTTTTACGGATGAGCTCGATTCTAAAAACACCTACATCAAACGTGTTTTTATTAGCGGTAATAATTGGGTAAAATTTGATAATGGTAAGGGTTTTCAATCTAGCTTACTCGATAAAAACTTATTTAATTACGGTATTGGAGTCACTTATAAAACCTTTAAAGATGAATGAACCCATAGGACTTTACATCATGGCAGCCGTATATATTTTAGCAGGTACGATGCATTTCATAAAACCGAAAATGTATATGCGGATTATGCCCAAATATTTGCCAAACCACAAAGCATTAGTACATTTAAGTGGTATTGCTGAAATCCTTTTAGGTGTCGGTTTATGCATACCGATGCTAAAAGACTTTTCTATTTACGGCATTATAGCCATGCTAGCCGTATTTTTATTGGTTCACTTTTATATGCTTTCAGGTGAAAAGGCTTCGGCTGGCATCCCAAAATGGATTTTAATACTCCGAATACCACTGCAATTCGGGTTGATGTATTGGGCATGGGTGTATTTGTAAATAGGACAGTTGAAGTCGAATTTATTCGATTTCAAAATCAAAATAAGTCTCAGAAAAAGGCTCCCAACGTAAAGTAAAATGCCACCATTCCTTAGAATAATTTCTAAAATTGTGCTTGAGCATAACGCTTTGTAAAAGCTGCCTATTTTTCTTTTGCGTTTCAGTAATTTCCTTGAAATCTACCCAAGAGGCTTCACCAAAAAAATCGTAAGGACTACCCATATCAAGAGGCTCACCTGTTTCTCCATCTGTAATAGTGAGGTCTACAGTACTGCCTCTACTATGCCCTGAGCGTGAAGCTATATAGCCTGCATTAAATAAATTTCGTTTTTTAACATTGGGATAAAATTGTTGCTTATTAACCGTATCATTTAAAGCTCTTGCCCAGCGCATAAAATGATTTACAGCCCGCTGCGGACGGTAACCATCATACACCTTTAAACAAAGGTTTTGTTCTTGTAATTCCTCTTGCACCAATTTTAATTTTTCAACCGTAGCTTTAGTGAGAATAAGAGTATTGGAATTGTAACCTTCAATGGTGTCGCCTACAAAATTGTCGCTGCTGTAATACCGTAATTCTACATCTAAATCTGGTATTAAGTTTTTTGCATAGACAAAACCTTCTGGCAAGTTCTGCTTTTGTTGAAAGCCAAAAGCAAATCCAACCATTAACACTACATATATAAGGGTTTTGTAATTCATGTGTATTGATACATAATTTTTTTAAAAGTCATGTGCTGTTCGCCATAAATCATTTTTATAGACAAATAAATTAAGCTGTGCTCGTTTCACTTCTATGTACTAATTTAGACAAAAAAAACGCTATGAACTTGTTTTCTCAAGATAAACAATACTTTAAGCTTCCTAATGCCGAACTTATTTACATCCCTGATTTCTTCTCTAAGGAAGCCTCGGACTCCTACTTCAAAACCATTGAAGAAAACACCAATTGGCAACACGATGCTATTACGGTTTTCGGAAAGACCTATAAACAACCGCGATTAACAGCTCTATTTGGAGACTCAGAGCAACCTTACGGTTATTCTAATATTGTAATGCATCCAGAACCATTTTCGCCAGAACTTAAAACCATTAAAAAACGTGTTGAACAAATTGCAGAACATCAGTTTAATAGTGTACTGATCAATCTTTACAGAGATGGTAACGATAGTAATGGTTGGCATGCGGATAATGAAAAAGAACTTGGTATCAATCCTGTTATTGCATCGGTGAGTTTTGGCGAAGCACGACCGTTTCATTTTAAACATAGAACTTTAAAAAACGAACGTCACCAATTAATTTTAGAACATGGCAGTCTACTTATTATGAAAGGCGAAATGCAAAGCTATTGGTTGCATCAAATTGCTAAAACCAAAAAACAAATTCAACCTCGAATCAATCTCACTTTTAGGAAACTAATTTAAAATTGAACTGATCAAAGTCAGAATAATAACTTAAGGCTGCAAAAACAAAAAACCGAGATCCCTCAATCTCGGTTTTTCTCATTTGCTTTTTTATTATGTAAGTAGATTTAGGGTCTCTAAGTCAACACAACATAATGCAAATATTAATTAATTAATCCATTGAACTAAAAACTAAATTTTAGTACACTTCAAATATATAATTCAATTTGAATTACACCGCTTAAAAACTTATTTAATCGATGTAATACATTATATTTTAACATTTGTAGCTGAAATAACGCATTTTACCGATGAAATGCATGTCTAAAATTATCGAGGTTCAAGCTTTGAAAGCTATAGAGCGTATTTAATTTAATTTGAAAATTCCAAAATCAACCGAATATCGGCTATATTTATCTTCTAAATAAACTCAAAATGAAATATTATTTAATTCTCATACTACTTGTTGTCTCTTCTATTAGTTTTTGTCAAGATAAAACGTATCAAGAAAAAGAAATTTCTGTGACTGAATGGGTTGATGGCACTTTGCTAAAACCAAACGCCATTGAAAAACCGAGTTTAGCTATAATAATTGCAGGTTCCGGACCCACAAATAGAGATGGTAATCAAAATTTTTTACAAAATAATTCGTTAAAAAAATTAGCAGAAACATTAACTAATAATGGTATTGCTACCTTTAGATACGATAAACGCATCGTAAAGCAAATACGCCAAGGGAATGTTGATAAAGACATTATGTTTGATGATTTTGTTTCAGATGCCATTGCCGTTGTCGATTATTTTAAAGCGCAAGATACTTACACTAAAATATATGTTATAGGTCATAGCCAAGGTAGTTTAATTGGCATGTTAGCGGCAAAAGATAAAACTGACGGATTTATATCACTTGCCGGTGCGGGCAATAATATTGGAGATGTGCTCGTTGAGCAAGTCTCCAAAATGGCACCAACTCTTGAGGAAGAAACACAGCGTGTTGTAAATGGATTAAAACAAGGAGAAATGGTAGAGAATTTCCCTGCCCCTTTGGCCTCTATTTTTAACCTAGGTGTTCAACCTTTTATGATGAATTGGATAACCTATAATCCGACAGAGATTCTGGCCAATTTAGATATGCCTATCCTTATCATCAATGGAACGAAAGATCTTCAAGTTTCTGAAAGTGAAGCTGAAATTCTTAAAAACGCCAATGAAAAGGCCACCTTGAAAATCATCAAAAACATGAATCATGTGCTCTTCGAAATTGAAGGTGATGAATTGGAAAATTCAAAATCGTATAATGAATCTTCTAGAGCGCTCTCTCCCGAACTGATTACAACAATTACCGAATTTATTAAGTCTTAGACTCTATAAACACAGTCCAAATTGAAAAAGCATCTCTCCCGACAACCGTCGAGATTGAGATGCTTTTCTCTAACTAACCAACCAAATGTAATGTTACAGTTTTGTAGTAAAGTTACACTTGGTAACAACTGTATTTTTTCATTACGCTTTAGTTATTTCAAACCTCATGCCAAACTCAAGTTTCAATAAAAATTTCTACAATTGAAAAATTATTTATATCTTTATGATATTATTTTAATATCATATTGAATTAAATCTAAATTTTCCTATTCATGAAAGAAGAAAAAATCATCGTTCCTGCAAATGGCTACCTCATGCTTTTTGCGTTTTTAATTCTGTTTTTTGGAAGTATTGCACTTATGGCAATCTTTAAAACTGGATGGCCTATGTTAATTATTGTTATCGCGCTTGTCCTAGCGTTTGGGTTTTTAATGGTTCAACCTAATGGTTCTAGAGTTTTACTTTTATTCGGAAAGTATGTGGGGACCGTCAAAAAAAATGGTTTTTATTGGGTAAATCCTTTTTACACCAAAAAGAAAATTTCTTTGCGCGCTAGTAATTTTGACAGCGAACGTCTTAAAGTGAACGATAAGTTAGGAAATCCTATTATGATAAGTACCATTTTAGTTTGGCGCGTTCAAAATACCTACAAAGCTGCATTTGATGTCGATAATTACGAAAACTTTGTCCGTGTGCAAACCGATGCTGCTGTGCGTAAATTGGCCAGTATGTATCCTTATGATAACTTTGCAGATGAAGGAGTGGATGAAGACATCACCCTGAGATCTAGCGTCAACGAAGTGAGCAACGCCTTAGAAAAAGAAATCGACGAGCGTTTATCTATAGCCGGTATTGAAGTCTTAGAAGCACGTATCGGCTACCTGGCTTATGCTCAAGAAATTGCCAATGCCATGCTTAAACGTCAGCAAGCGACAGCTATTGTTGCAGCACGACATAAAATTGTTGAAGGAGCTGTAAGTATGGTAGAAATGGCTATTGAACAACTGAGTAAAAGACAAGTTGTGGATTTAGATGATGAACGAAAAGCAGCAATGGTGAGTAACTTAATGGTGGTTCTCTGTGGTGATAAAGATGCTTCACCAGTAGTTAATGCTGGAACTTTAAATCATTAATTTTTATGAAAGAATACAAGGTAATACAACCTAAAATTGGATTTAGAAATCGCATACAAAATTTTGAAGATATTTTGAATCAATACGGGAGAGAAGGTTGGACTGTCAAGTTTATCGGGCAAAATTGGACCAGCGTGGTATTTGAACGTGATAAAAACAGATAAAATTAAAATTTAATTCATGTCAAAGAAAAAAGCCTTTGCATTACGAATCAATGAAGATATGCTGAAAGCCATTGAAAAATGGGCTTCAGATGAGTTTCGTAGTACCAATGGCCAAATAGAATGGATGCTTATGCAACACCTCAAAAAGCACAAAAGACATCCCAAACAAAACATAAAGCCTAATGATGAAAAGTGATCTAAAATGGTCACTTTTTTTAGTTTTTAATTTTTGTATTTTGCAGATCCAAAACAATCGCTACCATG
>CAYMDB010000121.1:0-2342 GCA_964388865.1 uncultured Flavobacteriaceae bacterium | reverse complement strand
CCATTGATAATTCCCCTGTTTTCACTGATGATACTATCGTATTTGGCCTTTTAATGTTGACTTTAGGCTTTGTCTTTATTACAGAATCCATTGAAACAGGATTCTGGCCAAAATTTTACAAAATAGTTCCAGGTTTATTTATGGCCTACATGCTTCCAGCGGTTTTAACCACAACTGGTCTTATATCACCAGAATGGACCAGCGTTTCAGATACAGGAGAGGTAACAAAACACAGCACTAGTTTGTACTATGTCGCAAGTCGGTATTTATTGCCAGCGGCTCTGGTATTAATGACTTTGAGTATTGACTTAAAAGCGGTTTTTAACTTAGGATGGAAAGCTTTAGTTATGTTTTTTACAGGAACATTAGGCATTGTTATAGGTGGACCAATTGCTATTTTATTGATTTCCGCAGTCTCACCGGATACCGTTGGAGGTGTTGGTCCGGATGCGGTTTGGCGCGGACTTTCTACTTTGGCAGGAAGTTGGATTGGCGGTGGAGCCAACCAAACAGCCATGCTTGAGATTTATGGCTATAATCAGGCAAAATACGGAGGAATGGTGTTTGTAGATATCGTCGTCGCTAATATTTGGATGGCGATAATCCTCATTGGCATCGGAAAAAGAAACCGCATCAATAAATGGCTAAAAGCTGACACAGCAGCTATTGAAGAACTAAAAGAAAAAGTATCTTCTTTTTCAGAAAAGGTAAAACGAAACCCTTCACTAGCAGATATGATGATTATTGCAGCTATTGCTTTCGGAGCGGTTAGCATTGCCCATTTATGCGCTAGTTATTTAGCTCCTCTTTTTGAAAACATCGTGGCAGGTATTTCCTCACCCACAACCCGAAATATTTTTACCTTCCTCGGTTCACAATTCTTTTGGATGATTAGCATTGCTACTTTAATCGCTATTTTGTTTTCCAACACTAAAGCTAAAAACTATGAAGGTGCTGGCGCAAGCAAATTTGGAAGCGTCTTTATTTATATTCTCGTCGCCACAATAGGGATGAAAATGGATCTTACTCTTATTTTCGACAATATGGGACTTATCGCTATTGGTGTTGTTTGGATGACCATTCACGCCTTACTACTCATTGGTGTTGCCAAAATTATAAAAGCTCCTTACTTCTTTCTAGCCGTTGGAAGTCAGGCTAATGTTGGTGGTGCAGCCTCTGCTCCCATTGTTGCCGCAGCCTTTCATCCTTCTTTAGCTACAGTTGGGGTCTTACTCGCTGTTTTTGGCTATGCCGTTGGAACTATTGCAGCTATAGGTTGCACTATTTTAATGGAATTAGCCGCAGTGAGCTAGCAATTTTCAAACTAATATCAGATATTTGCGCACCCATTAAGTAAAGAAAATCATGACAAAATTGAACAAAACCTTAAGCCTTATTGTTTTAATCGTATTTGCTGTGTCTTGTGGCAAAGACAGAGAAGCGAATTTCACGCTAAAAGGCAACATTAAAGGTTTAAAAAAAGGTGTAGTTTATCTTCAAAAAGATGGCGACTCTAGTGTTGTTAACTTAGATTCCTTAGTCATTACAGGCGAACCAGAATTCACTTTACAAACACATCTCGAAGAGCCGATGCTACTCTATTTAAAGCTATTTAAAAATGACGGAGAAGAACATTACATTCCGTTTTTCGCAGATAAAGGTGTTACTGAGGTCAACACCACATTAAAAAATTTCAATTTCGATGCGAAAGTAGTGGGTTCAAAACAACAAGAACTTTTAGACGACTATTTAGAAGTCATGTCTCAATTTAATGACCAGAATTTAGAGTTCATAGAGCGTAGTTTTCTTGCTCAAAAAGAGCAGGATAGCGTAGCTTTAGATTCCTTAAATGCACTCTCAAGCAAACTAGTGAAACGCAAATATTCTTACACTATTCAGTATGCTCTAAATCATAAGGATAGCGAATTAGCACCGTATTTGGCTTTGTATGAAATTCCCTCTGCCAATCCAATTTATATAGATTCAGTTTATAATGGACTCACCGAAGCTGTTAAAAATTCTCTCTATGGTAAAAAGCTAAGTGAAGTGATTGCCAACAGAACTGCTAAAAATTAGAGTTTGCATGGAATGCCATGTTACAAACTATTCAACAGAATTTATATAGAACTAAAAAACTCTAATTACTTCAAGGTAATTAGAGTTTTTTATTAAGAGCCGATAGAGGGACTCCCTTCGACTGCGCTCAGGATGAACTTCTCGTCTCTACGGAGTTGTAAAATTAACTTCAAATGAACGCTAATCTTTTAACTGCAATTTCAAAATTTTAAGAGCCGATAGAGGGACTCGAACCCACGACCTGCTGATTACAAATCAGCTGCTCT
>CAYMDB010000120.1:0-8289 GCA_964388865.1 uncultured Flavobacteriaceae bacterium | reverse complement strand
TTCCATCCACGCATTTTTTTCTCTATCCCATGGTGGAGTAGCAATACGAACATTTAACATAATCTCACGGCCTTCCGCAGGATAAGACGCCATTGAATAAGCTCTTTCTGCTGTTTCATTATTTTTCATTACTAATGGCCAAAGGTTAAATTTGTCCCATTCTGCTTGAAATTTATCAGGTGTCTCGTGTTCTTCTGGGTGAGCGGTAATATCAATATCTGAATATTTAACCTCACATGGCGGTATTTCAATTTGAATATAACCACCTGCTTTGTAGCCCATATCTTCAGGAATCTCAACAACAAATTCCTTAATAAAGGACGCTACGTTGTAGTTCCTAACAACGGTTCCTTCCCATTGTTTAATGCCAAAAACCTCTTCAGGAATGGTAATAACCATATCCTGTTTTACTTTTACTTGACACGCTAAACGGGTACCTTCCTTCAATTCTTTTCTAGAAAAATGAGGGGTTTCTGTAGGTAAAGCTTCACCTCCACCAGATAGTACATGGCATTCACACTGAATGCAAGTTCCACCACCACCACAGGCGGACGGTAAAAATATTTTGTTACTACTTAAGGTATTTAACAAGGAGCTACCTGAAGCAACCTCTAGTTCTCGCTCTCCATTTATTGTAATTTTAACTGGACCCGAAGGCGATAGTTTTTGTTTTACAACCAATAAAAGGGTTACCAATAATAATGTAACCAATAAAAAAGCTACTACAGTTGCAGCTACGGTTCCAATTGTACTTGCGGCTAATATTATCATAATCGTCAATTACTTATTTATATCATTTACTACATTAAAGTCAGACTTTAATGCAACATCTTTCTTGTTATTATCTTCCTGCTTGTTTTCAATGACAGCAGTCTCTTGTTTTGGTTTTGCATTTTCATCACCACCGGTAAGCATACCACCGAAGCTTAAAAAACCAATACCCATTAATCCGGTAATTATAAATGTGATTCCTAAACCTCTTAAAGGAGCCGGTACACTAGAATATCTTATTTTTTCACGTATAGCCGCGATAGATAAAATGGCTAAAAACCACCCTATCCCAGATGAAATTCCGTAATTAACTGCTAATCCTAAAGTTGCTATCTCCCGAGATTGCATAAATAAACTACCACCTAAAATCGCGCAGTTTACCGCAATTAGGGGTAAAAAGATTCCTAATGAATTATAAAGTGATGGTGAAAATTTCTCAACCACTATCTCTACGAGTTGTACCATCGTTGCGATAGTAGCAATGAACATGATAAAGGAAAGAAACCCTAAGTCCATTCCCGAAAAACCTTGACCACCTGAACTTCCGTCTACCCAAGCTAATGCTCCTGGCTGCAACAGATACTGATCTAATAACCAGTTTAAAGGCACAGTAATCGCCAATACAAAAATCACCGCAGCGCCAAGACCAATGGCAGTCGATACCTTTTTGGAAACGGCTAAGTATGAACACATACCTAAGAATACCGCAAACACCATGTTATCGACAAAAATTGATTTGAAAAATAATTCGATATGTTCTATCATTGTTTTATTTTTTAACGTCTCGTATTGTGTTTGTAAAAATCACAACTTAAAAACTGTTACTACTATTTTAGTCTTCTATTAAATCTTTATTTCTACTGCGTTGCACCCAAATAATGAGTCCGACAATTATCAATGCCATCGGAGGCATCAACATAAAACCGTTATTTTCATAACCTATAGAATAAACACCAGTTTTATCGATAGGGTCGCCTAAAACAGGAATACCGAATAGGGTTCCAGAACCAAAAAGCTCTCTAAAAAAGCCCACGATAATCAAAATTACAGCATAGCCTAAAGCATTACCAATACCATCTAAAAACGATTTCCAAGGACCATTTCCTAGAGCGAAGGCTTCAAAACGTCCCATGATAATACAGTTGGTTATAATTAATCCGATAAATACGGAAAGCGTTTTGCTCAATTCAAAGGCAAAGGCTTTAAGAACCTGATCCACGATAATCACCAATGAGGCCACTACGATAAGTTGCACTATAATTCTAATTTTGGATGGAATAATATTCCGCATCAACGAAATCACAACATTACCAACACCGAGAACAAATAGCACAGCGATTCCCATTACCAAAGACGCTTTAAGCTCTGCAGTAATTGCCAATGCTGAACAAATCCCCAAAACCTGAATAGTAATTGGGTTATTATCTGTTAATGGGTCTGTAATTAACTTCGCATCTTTTTTTGATAGTAGTCCCATATTAGTTTGTTTTTAAATTTTTAAAATAAGGTAAGTACAATTTTAAATCTTTTTTAATCATTGCAGAGACGCCATCACCAGTTATGGTGGCGCCAGCTAGAGCATCCACTTCATGATCGTCTTTAATTTCATTTTTAGGGTCGTTATTACCCTTAGCGACCGTAATTCCTTTAAAAGTTCCTTCCTCATTTAACAAGCGCTCCCCGTAAAAATCATCCATAAAGTAACGCTGTTTAATGTTAGCACCTAAACCGGGTGTTTCACCCGCATGGTCAAAAAACGTACCTCTAACAATCATATTTTCATCTAGGGCGATATAACCCCAAATGGCATCCCATAGTCCTTTTCCTCTCATTGGCGCAACATAAACTGTTTTATCATCTTGCTTTCCTTTAAAAAGTGGTAAAAACTGTGATTTTCCGTTTTTTGCTTTCGTCTGCTCTTTTTTTCCATCTATTAAATAAGGCTCAATACCAGCACCTTCAGCTTTCGAGCTTAGGAACTCATCACGAGACATTTTCTTTATAATTTCACCATCTTTTACTTCGAGAACTATTTGCTCAAAAACGTTATTTTGAAATGCATCTGCAACTCTATCCGTAGAAACAAATGAGATATCTCCACTTCCTTCATTAGAATTTACACCCATAGCGTACAAAATATTCTGCTGCTTTTCCATACGCCTATTCTCTTCGATATTCGGTCTGAGGGTAGAGGCCGTAAATGCTAATATAGAGCCTACGACTAATACCATACCAACGGCAAAAATAATAGTGTACGTATTTTTTTCTGTGTTTAATGCCATAATTATGCTGCTTTAACTTTTACACGTTTCATTCTTTGTTTTATGTTTCCTTTAATCACATAATGGTCAATAGTTGGTGCAAAAACATTCATTAATAAGATTGCTAAAAATACACCTTCAGGGTAAGCCGGGTTAAAGACACGAATCATAATAGATATAAAACCAATTAAAAACCCATAGATCCATTTCCCTTTGTTGGTTTGCGAGGCCGTAACAGGATCTGTTGCCATATAAACGGCTCCAAAGAGCACACTTCCTATAATGAGGTGCTGCCAAAATGGAATACTCATTAAGCCGTAAAACTTACTCGTATCACCAATCCAACCTGCATCTACAACACCGTTAAATATGAGTCCCATGACTAATGCGCCAATCACGGTACTTAACATAATACGCCAACTTCCGATTTTGGTAAAGATTAAAAATAAAGCTCCTATGATAATTAAGAATTTTGAAGTCTCACCAACCGAGCCTGGTATTAGACCCCAGAACATATCCCAATAATCAATACCTGCTAAAGA
This sequence comes from uncultured Flavobacteriaceae bacterium, assembly GCA_964388865.1. GTDB lineage: Bacteria > Bacteroidota > Bacteroidia > Flavobacteriales > Flavobacteriaceae > Winogradskyella. The sequence continues at coordinate 4,715 of CAYMDB010000120.1, read as the reverse complement.
TGTGTTTTGTGCATAGGCTCCTAATAGCGTTTCACCTGAAATAGCATCTGCTGTTCCAGCGCGTTCAACTGCACCGTGCACCCAAACTTTATCACCTGACATCCAGGTTGGATATGCAAAAAACAGAAACGCTCTTATGGTTAAGGCTGGGTTAAGAATGTTCATTCCCGTACCGCCAAAAACCTCTTTACCGATAACAACGCCAAATATTACTGCTACAGCCAACATCCATAAAGGAATATCGATAGGAACAATTAAAGGCACCAACATCCCTGTAACTAGATAGCCTTCTTCCACTTCATGACCTTTAATTACGGCAAATAAAAACTCAACGCCTAATCCAACGCCGTAAGACACAATTACTAGAGGTAAGACGGTCCACGCACCAATAATGAGATTATCTATGGTCCAGAATGACGCCCCTAAAAAGCCATTAGCGGACTCAATAAGTCCCTGAGCTAGATAATGCTGATAACCCGCATTGAACATCCCAAATATTAAACAAGGCACTAATGCCAATATAACCGTATTCATGGTACGCTTTAAATCATCTGCCGCTTTGATGTGAGTACCACCGTGGGTGGTTTCATTTGGCATGTATAAAAAGGTGTGTAGCGCATTAAATGCAGGTGCTATTTTTTTGCCTTTATATTTTTCTTTTAAATTATGTAAATTTTCTTTTAAAGCCATTTTGTAATAGTTTTCATTTCTAGTTGATAAATGAATTTGAAATAAGCAGTCATTTTTTCAAAATGAATAATTATCCAATTTCTTGAAGCATTAAATCTAAACCTTCTCTAATTATTTTTTGATGTGGTTGTTTAGAAACACAAACAAATTCGGTTAAAGCAAAATCTTCAGGTGCCACTTCGTACATTCCTAGAGCCTCCATTTCATCTAAATCTTGATACATACACGCCTTAAGAATCTGCATTGGATAAATATCTAAAGGAAATACTTCTTCGTAAGTTCCTGTAGTGACAAAGGCACGATGTTCGCCATTTGTATTGGTATCTAAATTAAATTTTTTATTAGGATTTAACCATGAAAACGTCAATGCCCTAGACACGGATACTTTGTCGAACACAGGTTTGGTCCATCCAAAAAACTCATAATCATCTCCTTCAGGAATCACCGTAATTAAATTATGGTAATAATCCAAATAGCCATCTGGCGCAACTTGTTTCCCGGATAATACATTTCCTGAAATAATGCGATGATTAGCTCCTTTTTCTATGCCATTATCATAAACAATTGTAGACACTTCAGAACCTATTTTGGTTTTAAAATATCTCGGCTTCTTAACTGAAGCTCCAGCCAAGGCAACAATGCGTTCGGCATTAAACTTTCCGGTTAATAATAACTCACCAATAATAACTAAGTCTTGTGCATTTACAGTCCATACGACTTCACCTTTGTTAATTGGACTTATTTTATTAATCATGGTTCCTACATTTCCCGAAGGATGTGGACCCGAAACATTATGCGTTGTTGTACTATTTAAATTGGCTAATGGAGAACTAGAACTTCCAATTGAAATATGCACACCGCCATCCGTAAATTTTGATAATGCCGTCACTGCTGTCTGCAATTCGGCGGTTTTACCAGCCAATGTATAGTCTAAGTCTGCTGCCAAAGGCGCACTAGCGTAGCCCGATATAAAAATGGCTTTAGGAGTTTTGTCTGCCTTCGCTATAACATCATACGGTCGCTGTTTAATAAAAGCCCAACAACCCGAAGCTAACAAATGTGCTTTCAGTGTATCTTTATCTGCAGACAAATCAAATTTACCGTGATCTACGTAAACTTGCTCCTTGTCTGCCGTAATTTTTACAGCTTCAATCCGTCGTCTCTCACCACGTTGTACTTCGGTCACTTCACCAGAAACAGGCGAAACAAATTTCATGGCCTCGTAATCCTTGTTAAAAAACAAAGTCTCACCTGCCTTAACATGCGAGCCTTCCTTAGCAATCAGTTTTGGAGTAATACTGTGGAAATCTTCAGGTTTAATAGAGTAGAAATTACTAATAATAGCATTTTCTGTTGCTTTCTCGGCTTCGCCGACTAGCTTTATATCTAAACCCTTTTTAATTCTGATGTCTTTTGACATATGTATCAAAAATTAGTTATCTAAAAATCGAGGCAAATTTAAGAATTAATGCGTTAATAAATTTCAATTTAGCGTATCTTTTTTATTTATACCGTTTATAAATAAGCTTTGTGAAGTTTAGGTATAGATTTTGATTATCTTTATGCCACTTAGCATTTATACAATGAGATACAAGGTTTACATCATTTTTTTTCTTTTAACACTTCCATTCAAATTAACTTCTCAAGTTGTAGAAGTGAGTCCACCTGATTTTATAAAAACAATTACGTTTAAAAGTAACACCACACAGGGTCAATTACCTGTCCTAAAACTTGGTGAACCCTTGGTTCTAGAATTTGATGCGTTGAATGGTTTTGAAGAAGACTTTTATTACGTTATTGAACATTTTAATTTTGATTGGACTCCCAACAACTTAGTAAAAGCCGAATACTTAAAAGGGCTAGATAATCAGCGGATTTTAAATTACGAAAACTCGTTTAACACTTATCAAATTTACTCACATTACGTATTAAAAATTCCCAACATTCAAACACGAGCGATACTAAAAAGCGGTAATTACATGCTTTCTATTTATGATGATTATAACGAGCTTATGTTCAGCAGAAAATTTATGGTTTATGAAGATGTGGTTAATGTCGGTGTTGGTGTAAAACGTTCAAGAGATGTTAAAGTCATCGCTAAAAAACAAACTGTAGACCTAGTGATTGCTACCAATAGACTCAACTTTAACAATCCTTTAGAGACTATTAAAACCCTAATTATTCAAAATAATAATCTCAACACGGCGATTTCAGATTTAAAACCACAGTATATCTTGGGCAACGAACTGATTTATCGTTACAATACCGAGTCTGCTTTTTGGGGAGGCAATGAATACTTGTTTTTTGAAAATAAAGATCTTAGAGCTGCCAACGTTGGGGTTCAATTTATAGACTTACAGGATATTTATCACAGTTATTTGTTTGCTAACCAATCGCGTAAAGACCGACCTTACACTTATAACCCTGACATTAATGGTAATTTTCAAATTACAGCAATAGATCGTTCTGATGTTAATGTAGAAGCCGATTACGCCATGGTTCATTTTTCACTGCTTTATAACGAATTAAAAAATCAAGATGTACATATTTACGGTAATTTCAACGCCTTCGCTATAGAACCTATAACCAAAATGACTTATAATTCTGAAAGTCGACGTTACGAAAATATAATGCGCCTTAAACAAGGATTCTACAATTACAAATATGTCGCCGTTGACAAAACGACAGGCGCTTTAGATGAAGGAGCCATTAGCGGGAATTTTTGGCAAACAGAAAATAATTATAAAGTTTTAGTGTATTACAGAGATCTTGGCGCTCGTTATGACCGTCTTATTGGTTTTGGTGAAGCGACATCTGTAAATATATCTAATTGATTCTTTACGCGGCCGAACTCAAAACACTCTTAAAAAACCAAATTATTCACAGTAGTCTGCGCTAACTATTTGGTAAAACTCACCTTTAATCTGTTACAAAATCTTTTTTTTTCTGATGTCTTAGCTTTTAGAAAAGAAATTAAAACGCCGTATTAAAGTCTAATTTATTGCTTTTAACGCGCTGAATATAAACATTTGTTAAAAATAGTCACCGCTTAACTAAAAAATAGTGATTCATTAAAAATTTATGTTACTTTAGCGTGTACTTCAAAAAAAGCCATGGTACAACAAGTTACAAGCGGGATAAAAATTTCTGTAGAAACTAATTTCGAAGGCACATTTTATAAAAATTATAAAGTGCACTTCGCCTTTGGTTATAAAGTTACTATTGAAAACCAAAGTAAAGATTCTGTCCAACTCAGCTCAAGACACTGGAAAATTCTTGATGCCCTCAATAATGAAGAAATAATTGAAGGCGAAGGAGTCATTGGTAAAAAACCGGTTTTAAAGCCGGGCGAATCCCACACTTACAATTCGGGATGCCTATTAACCTCCCCTTTCGGAGCCATGCAAGGTCATTACAATATGGTCAATTTCACAAAAGCAAGTAAGTTTAAGGTATATATTCCTTCGTTTAAGTTAAGTGCGCCCTTTGCTCTTAACTAGATTTCGTAGGTATTCTTTAAAATAAAAGGAACACATCTAATAAAATCTTAGTTTTACTTAAATTCAGTATTGTCTGGTTAAAAATCATATGATGTCCCTCTAGGATATTTGCTATATTGGTTACCTATTTGTACTCCCTCTCTGGGGCAGTAAGCCTTCAGGCATAAGATTTAGATAACCAATGAAACCCCCAAAATGCCTTGCTCCGTCGGGCATATATAACAAAGGGATTTTTAGAGATACTTATTACTCTTATCAGACAACAACGTTTTAAATCCAAGGAAATTTAAAATCTCAAAATCAAAATTATTGTTTAACCCATTGTTTTTTTTGAATACGCCCTGTTTTAAACGCTCCCAATTTTAAAATTTAACCTCTTAAGGCACTGTGAAATAGAAGGTGCCTTTTAGATAACTTGCACATCATTAGGGATAATTCATCATAAAAATTGTACCTTTATGATTCAATTAATAACCACAAAAAAAATTAAAAAGCTAACCAAGAGAATTAACGTCAGAACAGCGC
>CAYMDB010000119.1:0-8334 GCA_964388865.1 uncultured Flavobacteriaceae bacterium | reverse complement strand
GCTGCAAATATAATACTATCGAGACGGTCTAGTAACCCACCATGTCCTGGCATAATTACTCCACTGTCTTTTACTTTTGCTTGACGTTTAAATTTTGATTCAATTAAGTCTCCAAAAGTTCCTAAAACACTTACAATAATAGCTAAAATTAACCAATTTGTAAACTTAAGAGAGCCTGTATATCTAGCAATAAAATAACTTGATATACAAGCGAAAAATAATCCCCCTAAAAAACCTTCAACAGTTTTCTTGGGAGAGATACTTGGAAAGAGCTTTTGTTTCCCAAAATTTTTCCCAATCAGATAGGCAGCACTGTCATTTACCCAAACTAAAATAAAACTTCCTAAGAGCAAGAGTGGTGAAAAGTTATGATTATAGTTAGAAATGAGTAACATAAATACAAAGCCACTAGACAGATAAAATGTTGTTGCAATATAACGTTTTGTCTCAAATAGTGGAATTCGCTTTTCGGCGAAGAGATCTTTAATCAAAATTAGATTTACAAAAATGGTGATAACTAACAGTATTTGTATGGCTTCGTCTGTTCCTGAGGGGTCAGTTCGCCATAACGAAAGATAACAAAACGCAAAATACAAAATGACAAATATGACATATTGAAAAATGGCTTTTAATCTAATTAGACTACTAAATTCTACCAAACTTAGAATTCCAAAAAGAGCTAATAAGGCTACGGAAGCCTCTTGCATGTATAATGAACTCACTAATAATAAGACATAGATAGCGCCAGAAATGGCTCTAATAGCTAATTCTTTCATTACAAATCTTCTAATAAAAGTAGATATAAATTTTTAGAGCTACTTCCATAAGTTAGAAAATCCTTATCTTCATTAGTTTTAAAATGTTTGATAGTGGTGATATTTGTGGGGATGCTAGTCTTGCTTTTCGCTTTAATACCTTTAAGACCTTCGCCAATATTTTCTACAAATTGACTCGTTGTAGCATAAATGATGAAATGCTCTGGAAGCTCAACAAGTTTCTTTTCGGCAATTTGATTAGATGATATTAACAAGGAGCCATCATCAGAAATTAAGTACTCACAGGTTGACAAGAAATACGTACTTTCTGATGTTTTTTTTGAAGTTTTGAGGTTAAAATCTTTAAACAGGTCTGTTAAGCGTTTGTCGATTATGAAAGCATTATCGTCATGCCACTTATTTTCGTCAAGTATAGCGTTAAAACTCTCTTTGACTTCGTCCATGTTTTCGCAATAGAGAAATTTACCACCGTTGGCTTTAAAATTAATTGTAAAACGTTCATCAGCAGGCAACTTGACTTCAGGCATATATTTGCCACGCTCTTGATTTGGTATGTTTTCTTCGGTATCACTAGATTTTTTACCGAAGAATTTACGAAATAAGCTCATTCAATAGTTGCTATTAAGCCCTGTATTTAGGGTATTTCTCAAATATAAAAAAACTTAAATTAACACAAGGCCAATTTAAGTTTTTTATAAGGTTTGCTGTAAGTTTACTCTTCCTCCTCCGAAGCTATTTCAGCAATAGTTTCTGGTTTTTCAAACGCCCGTTTGCCAAAGATTTTTTCGAGGTTGTCTTTAAATATCACCTCTTTTTCTAATAAGACTTCTGCCAATTGGGTGAGTTTGTCTTTATGTTGCTCTAATATTTTAATCGCACGTCGGTATTGCGTTTCAATAATATCAGATATTTCTTTATCGATGAGCTCTGCTGTTTGTTCACTATAGGGTTTTGTGAATCCATATTCAGACTGTCCGGAAGAATCATAATAGGTTAAATTACCTACTTTTTCACTCAGGCCATAAATGGTCACCATAGCTCTCGCTTGTTTGGTTACCTTTTCTAAATCGCTCAATGCTCCTGTAGAAATTTTATCAAAAATCACCTTTTCAGCAGCTCTACCACCTAAGGCAGCGCACATTTCATCTAGCATTTGCTCTGGTCTTACAATAAGACGTTCTTCTGGTAAATACCAAGCAGCTCCTAATGATCGGCCTCTCGGCACTATCGTTACTTTTACTAAAGGTGCGGCGTGTTCTAAAATCCAGCTTATAGTGGCGTGCCCAGCTTCATGAAATGCAACAGCGCGCTTTTCATCTGGAGTAATAATTTTATTTTTCTTTTCTAAGCCACCGATAATACGGTCCACAGCGTCTAAAAAGTCTTGTTTGTTAACCGCTTTTTTACCTTTTCTTGCAGCAATTAAGGCCGCTTCATTACATACATTAGCAATGTCTGCACCAGAAAAACCTGGGGTTTGCTTAGCTAGAAAATCGATATCAAGAGTTTCTTCTTTTTTAAGTGGACGCAAATGCACTTCAAATATTTCTTTACGCTCTCTCACATCCGGAAGATCGACATAGATCTGTCTATCAAAACGACCAGCACGCATTAAGGCACTGTCTAAAACATCGGCTCTGTTGGTTGCCGCTAAAACGATGACGTTGGTATTAGTCCCAAAACCGTCCATTTCGGTTAATAATTGGTTTAAAGTATTTTCACGTTCGTCATTAGAACCCGACATGTTATTTTTACCTCTCGCTCTACCAATGGCGTCAATTTCATCAATAAAAATGATGGCAGGTGACTTTTCTTTGGCTTGCTTAAATAAATCTCTCACACGGGAAGCTCCTACACCCACAAACATTTCAACAAAATCAGAACCTGATAATGAGAAGAAAGGCACTTTAGCTTCACCGGCAACGGCTTTAGCCAATAGGGTTTTCCCTGTTCCCGGAGGACCAACTAATAGAGCTCCTTTGGGAATTTTACCACCTAAAGAGGTGTATTTTTCTGGAAATTTCAAGAAATCTACTATTTCTTGAACCTCTTCTTTAGCTCCTTCCAAGCCAGCCACATCTTTAAAAGATGTTTTGGTGTCTGTTTTTTCATCGAAGAGTTTCGCTTTTGATTTTCCAATATTGAAAATCTGACCGCCAGCACCTCCGCCACCGCCTGCAGACATGCGGCGCATAATGAAAATCCAAACCCCAATGATTAGGATAAAGGGTAACAAGGTTAACAATAGGTCTCCCCAAACGTTTTGTTCTGATTTAAAGGCGACATTCACATCAAGGTTGTTGTCTTCTTTAATTTTATTTATTTCCTCTTGAAATAATTTTAAATCGCCGAATTCAAATTTATAATTTGCCGCTGGTGTTACCGTTGGAAAAATACTATTCGGCTTTGAGCTTTTATGAATCTCTTGTGCCCGAGCTTCCTTTGTTAAGTAAACCCGCGCTTGACGATTATTGATAATCTCTACTTTTTCAACATCCCCGTTTTTTAAATAGGTGAAAAATTCGTTTGGTGTTGTTTGTTCACCTGTTGTATCACCAAATCCACCTGAAAATATTTGTATTGCCAAAAATATAGCAATGATAACGCCGTAGATCCAATACGGATTAACCTTTGGTTTGTTGTTTAAATTTTTCTTGTCCTTTGCCATTATAAGCCGTTGTCTATTTTAGTAACTTGTTTCTATTTGTGTTGTTTTTGCATCGCCCCAAAGACTTTCTATGTCGTAATAGTCTCTGATGTGTTTTTGAAATACGTGCACTACAACATTGACGTAATCCATTAACACCCATTCGGCATTGTCAGTCCCTTCAACATGCCAGGGTTTATCTTTTAGGGTTTTACGCACTTGTTTTTGTATGGAATTGACGATTGCGTTAACTTGCGTATTTGAAGTACCTTCGCAAACAATAAAATAATCGCAAACTGTATTTTCTATGTCTCTTAAATCTAAAATTGTAATTTCTTTTCCTTTAACCTCTTCTATACCTCCTACTATTGTTGTAATAAGTTGGTCTACATTTATTTTTTCTTTCGCCATTAAATTGAATTAAATTTGTGCAAAGTTATTATTTTTTTAATAGTTGTAAGTCCTTATTATCATAAGAAATATATAAAATAAAATTGCTACAACAATGTACATAATCAAACTTAATGCCATTGACTCCACAAACGTCTATTTAAAGACCTTAACGGCGAAGTCATTGCCTGAAGATTACACGGTAGTTGTAGCAGATTCTCAGACCAAAGGCAGGGGGCAAATGGGGACATCTTGGAACGCTCAAGCCGGAAAAAACCTTACTGCGAGTGTATTTAAGAGCCTACCCTTTCTTAAAATTGAACAGCAATTTTTCGTCAGTATGGTGGTTTCCTTGGCGATATGTAAAGCACTAAGCCGTTTAAAAACTCCGCGATTGAGCATTAAATGGCCTAACGACATTTTGTCAGCAGACCAAAAAATATGCGGAATTTTAATTGAGAATGTCATCAAAAATAATACCCTTCAAGGCAGTATTATAGGTTTTGGTCTCAATGTGAATCAGAAATTCTTTGATAACCTACCACAAGCGTCTTCAATGCAGCTGCTAACTGGTGTGGTTTATAATAAGGACGAGGTGTTGTCTGTAGTGTTAGATGAATTTCAATATTATTTTAAAAAGCTCGAGGCTCATCAATTTTCTGAAATTAAAGCTGAATATGAAAGCTTACTTTTTAGAATGGAAAAACCTTCAACATTTAAAACCCGAAAAGACATTTCGTTCTCCGGAATAATTAAAGGTGTAACGGACCAAGGTTTGTTAAACGTATGGACCGAAGATGACCTTATTAAAACCTTCGATTTAAAAGACATCCAGCTGTTGTATTAAACGGCAGTAGTCATGTTAGTGGCAAGTGTTTCAATAAATTTACTAATCGGACCTTTAATCATCATGGCCATCATGGCGTTAAATTCCCCATCAAAAATAAGCTGAACTTCGCTTTTTGTGGTGTCAACTTCTGAAATATGAGCGGTTAATGAAAAATCTAATTTTCCACCCGCAGCGCCTAAAACTATTTTGCTATGCGGTATAGCCTCTTTTTTCTTTAAGATAATTTCTGGCATTCCTTTAAGGGCGAAAATAAATTTGTCTGTGTCTAAAAGTTCAAATTTGCTGATATTCTCTGGCATTAAACTTTCAAAATTTTTAACATCAGATAGAAAATTGAAGGTATCTTCTGAAGATTTATCTAAAGTTACTTTTGGTGATTCTAAATTCATGGTCTTTTTATTGTGTAGTGGTATTTGTATCGGTTTGTTGTTGTTCTAGTATTTAAAACAACTCAATAACACAACATTCCGTGTTTTAATTTCCCTTCCATTCGCTTGGATTGGCGTTCCACTCTGCTAAAATGGCTTGTTGTTGCTGTGTAATATAATTAGTGTCTAAAGCTTGTTCTAATAACGTTTCATAGTTACCTAAAGTGTGTAATTCTACGTTAGCCTGTTTAAAATTATTGATAGCCACATCAAAACCATAGGAAAAAATAGCGACCATTCCTTTAATTTTTACTTCGGCCTCAAGTAATGCTTCAACTGCATTTAGACTGCTTTTGCCGGTGCTGATTAAATCTTCAACAACAACAACTGTCTGGTCTTTTTCAATATAGCCTTCAACTTGGTTTTGTCGACCGTGCTTTTTAGCCTCTGGTCTTACATACACAAAAGGAAGCTCTAAATATTCAGCAACCAAAATACCAATACCTATAGCTCCCGTAGCGACACCAGCAATCACATTTGGTTTGCCATACTGGGCTACAATATGTTTGCCCATAGTTTCTTTGATATAGTTTCTAATGGTCGGATACGACAGCACAATTCGGTTGTCGCAATAGATGGGTGATTTCCAGCCGGAAGCCCAAGTAAAAGGATCATTTGGCTGTAGTTTTATCGCGTTGATTTGCAATAAAACTTCGGCCGTTTTTTTTGCAGTTGCTATGTTAAAAATCATGCTGCAAAAATAATCAATTTTAAAGGCTGAGTAATTTTAAAATTAAATTAATTTTCAATTCAAAATAGTTTCTCACAAAAAGTAATATTTTTACGGTCTTAAAGTTATAAGACGCCTTATTTATGTATACTATTTACGTTGGTGATAAACCGATAATTTTGACTACAAAACTAGAGAAGGAAACGTGTTTTAAGACCTATCTTTTAAAAACAGTAAACATAGGCAAGGTGATAAAGACACTAAACACCACCGATTTAAAGGCGGTACATTTGGTTTATAAAAACGAAGACAAGCTCCTAAAACTATTTTTGAAATTATTACCCAATGTTGTTGCTGGAGGTGGAAAAGTTTACAATACTAAAAATGAGGTGCTCTTCATTTACCGGAACGATAAATGGGATTTACCCAAAGGAAAAGCAGAGCGCAAGGAAACGATTGAAGAAACTGCCATCAGAGAGGTAGAGGAGGAGACTGGTGTTAAAGGATTAAAAATTACAAAACCCTTGCCTACAACCTATCATATTTTTAAGCGTAATGGGAAGCATAGAATTAAGGTGACCTATTGGTTTGAAATGCAAACCGATTTTGAAGGCGACTTATGTCCACAAGAAAACGAGGGTATTACTAAAGTAGCTTGGTTGGACTCACAAACTGCAACTAAAGCTTTAGAGAATAGTTATGCTAATATTCGGGTGTTGGTATAATGGATTGCTCTGAACCTTACAGCTCTATATTCCTATCTAAATCATTCTTTTAAAAACGTTTCTAGACGTTCTAGTCTAGCCTCTAGTGACTTTATTTTTACTTCTTGAGTTTGAATTGTGTTTTGTTTTGTTTTAATTTTTTTATTAATTTCAGTTATGTAGAGAAATTGTTCTTCTAATTTCTCTAAGTTTGTTATTGTAGCATCCGTGAGATCTAATTTATACCCATTTTCCATAATTTCTGCATAGGATTTTACTCCAGGCAGGTGACCATTTTTTATAACAAATGCTTCCGCTTCCTCTAGTGTATTAAATTTATAATCGGATTTAATTTTAGAGACACCATAAAAATAATCTTCAAAAACATAATCGGGGTAGGTCGTTGCATTTGAGATGAAACTAGAAGCGGTTACAGTGCCAGAAGTTACAACAGAAGTAATTGCGGCACTACCTAAGCGCATTTCACCAACTGCAGTAGTAGTAGCTCCAAAACCAATAGCAACACTACTAGTAAATTCACTCCTAGCATTAGAACCTATGGCTACACTGCTTTGTGCAGCACCAGAACTGGCACCACTACCAATTGTTACGCTATTGTTACCAGACGTAATAGACGCTAGATTACCAATAATTACATTATTGGATCCAGTATTTGCGGATCCAGCTAAATTACCAACAGCTGTGTTGTTATTACCACTTGCGTTTTCTAAAGCTTTTGCCCCTATTGCGGTATTTTCAGAACTATTTCTGCCGTTTTGACTTTGTAGAGCATTAAAACCAATAGCCGTATTATTTTGAGCTGTACTATTCAAAAGTGCCCCAGCATTACTTCCTATATAAGTATTTTGAGACCCTATATTGGCGTTTCCTGCTAACCTTCCGAAAAAGGTATTGGTTAAGCCAAGTCTACCCGACGAAAGATTGGCTCGTTTAAAGATTACATCAGCCTCATTTATTGAACCAATAAAATTTGATGTAGTAACACCATCGTTACCATTCAGAAGCCAGCCAGCACCACTAAATCTGACCCAAGTCAAGGTACCAGCTATGTGGCTCAAATAGTAAAAGCCCGGTTCAACCGTGCCATTGCTAGTGGTGTTGAATACCATCTCAGATTCCGTAGGTGTATCGATTGTTACAGTGTTTAAATCCGTTAAAGCCACTCTAGGAATAAGCAGGCCGTCATTTGTAGAATCAATATCTAAAGCAGCTTGCGGATTTATAGTGCCAACTCCTACTTGTGCTTGAAATGAGAAAGTGAAAAGTAGAGTAAATATAAAATGTAATATTATTTTCATTAGAATTTTTTTTGGAATTTTATTGTTAATATTAACCTCGCAAAGCTTTGGGAACGGGTTAGTTAATATACATTCCTGTTTAATCATTGCTTATCTTGTGAATGTACGAAATGAATAGCTCAAAGTTTTAAACTTGTGCGTACATTAACTATACATCATCGGAATGTAAAGTCTTTATTTTATTAAATTTTAACTAATTGAAATATAAATGATTGACAACGTTGTGTATTTTACTTTTGGCAAGTAATTTAGATTTGAGCTAGGTGTGTAGTGTTTATGTAGTGTTTTTAGAAGTGCTTATTCAATAATTTCTAATAATTTAGCTAATGAATTTATTAATAATTAACGCTTTTATTAGGAATTAGTAAATTTTATTTCAAAAAAATTGAATTTTTATGATTTAAAGTAATTGGCTATTTTTAAGGATATCCCCTCAAAAATCTTTGCTAGTATAATGTCCTTACAAGCATCTAAAAATCTCAATATTTCGTTTTAATATTTGTTATGGCAGTGTAGTGTAGTTGACTTATTTTAGGATTCATAATAGAAT
>CAYMDB010000118.1:0-8341 GCA_964388865.1 uncultured Flavobacteriaceae bacterium | reverse complement strand
AAGAACTCAAGTTGGTGTCACCTGCGAGCGCTGTTCTATTAGCGATTGTGAGGTTAGGCAGGCACAACCTATTATCATCAGATTGAAAGATAAAGATGAAAAAATTGCAGATGTTGTCAATCTAATTCAGGAAAAATACAGCAAAGAGAAAGACATTGACTTCACTTAACAGATAAAGTAGTTTCGACTGCTTTCAGTCTGACATTGCTTGTTAAATGTTTCTTTATATTGCACTTACCTTAAAAACTATTGGAAATTTTGGCATAATGGATCTCCTTGAAATTAGTAACAACTTTATCGGCCAAAGCATAGTCTTGATGCGACGAATGCGGACTCTTAAAACCGACACAAAAAATACCTGCTGCATTTGCGGCTTTAATGCCATTGGTAGAATCTTCAATTACCATACATTCCGACGTATCAAAACCTGTAGATGCCGCTGCTTTTAGAAATATCTCAGGATGTGGCTTCGATTTATTTAAATCTGCACCGCTAAATTTTCCAACAAAATATTGATTTAAATCAAAGCGTTCAAAAATTTGAATGATGCCCGGCATAGAGGCCGATGAGGCGACCACAAGTTTTAAGTGATTTTTATAATAGTCTTTAATAAGCTCTAAAACGCCATCTATCAAAGTGAGCTCGTCATGATCAAAGAAATGTTTGTAGTGCTTGCGCTTTAAGCTGACTAAATACTCGGGCGTTTCTTCCAAATTAAAATGATCGACCAATCGTCTGCAAATATTTATAGTAGATTGCCCTGTGAATGAGGCATACATGGCGCCATCGACCACTATATTAACTTCTTTAAACATTTGGTGATAGGCTTTATTGTGAAGGGGCTCGGTGTCTACAATAACGCCATCCATATCGAATAAAACTGCTTTTAACATCCTTCAAATTTAAGGCGAAGATATAAAAAAAAGGTGTTTTAGAATTGCTTCTTAAAACACCTTTTAAATTAAATAAGACAATGTCATTAATCATATGAGCACATTAATTATATGAGCACACTGTCCATGATTTCTTGAACCACCTCAGGATTTAACAACGTACTAGTGTCCCCTAATTGGTCTGTTTCATTGCATGCTATTTTACGTAAAATACGTCGCATAATTTTTCCGGAACGCGTTTTAGGTAATCCATTAGTAAATTGAATTTTATCTAGTTTAGCAATAGGCCCTATACGCTCAGTAATTAATTGATTAATTTCCCTACGAACGTTGTCATGATCACGGCTTTCACCAGTTTCTTTTAAAGTGACATAACCATAAAGCGCATTTCCTTTAATATCGTGAGGGAAACCGACAATAGCTGATTCTGCCACAGCTTGATGTTCGTTGATAGCGTCTTCTATAGGAGCGGTCCCCAAGTTATGCCCAGATACAATTATAACATCATCCACTCTACCTGTAATTCTGTAATAACCTACTTCATCTCTCATAGCCCCATCACCAGTAAAATACATATTTTCAAAGGCCGAAAAGTAGGTATCTTTATAACGCTGATGATCGCCCCAAATGGTTCTAGCCATTGAAGGCCAAGGAAATTTTATACACAAGCGTCCATCGACCTGATTGGTTTTTATCTCTTCGCCTTGTTCATCCATTAAAGCAGGCTGTATTCCAATAAAAGGCAGTGTTGCATAGGTTGGTTTTGTCGGTGTGGAAAATGGAATAGGAGTAATCATTATACCACCAGTTTCGGTTTGCCACCACGTATCTACAATTGGACTTTTCTTTTTACCGATATTATCATTATACCAATGCCAAGCTTCTTCGTTTATAGGTTCCCCAACAGAACCTAGTACTTTTAAGGATGATAAATCATATTTTTCTACCAGTTCAGAACCTTGTTTTGCGAGTGCTCTTATGGCCGTTGGTGCGGTGTAAAATTGATTCACCTTATGTTTGTCTATGATATCCCAAAAGCGACCAAAATCTGGATAACTAGGAATCCCCTCAAACATAAGTGATGTTGCCCCGTTGGCTAAAGGACCGTAAACAATATAACTATGACCAGTAATCCAACCAATGTCTGCTGTACACCAATACACATCTCCTTCGCGATACTGAAAAACATT
Organism: uncultured Flavobacteriaceae bacterium; assembly: GCA_964388865.1. Taxonomy (GTDB): domain Bacteria; phylum Bacteroidota; class Bacteroidia; order Flavobacteriales; family Flavobacteriaceae; genus Winogradskyella. The sequence goes on along the minus strand of CAYMDB010000118.1, from coordinate 6,258 downwards.
TTTAAAGGTATAAGCTGTAAATACCATGTATCCCGCGGTGGTATGGAGCATACCTTTTGGTTTTCCGGTAGAACCTGACGTGTACAATATAAACAACGGATCTTCAGCTTCCATAATTTCAGGTGCACAGCTTGCGCTTGCTTCTTGCAACAAAGGTGCTAACCAAAAATCTCTGCCTTCTTTCATTGTAATATCAGAGTTTATTCTATTAACTACTAAAACTGAAGCAATACCCGGACAATCCTTTAAGGCTTCGTCAACAATACCCTTTAAATCGATAGTTTTGTTTCCGCGATACGAACCATCTGAAGTAATGACCATTTTCGCATCGCAATCGTTTATTCTGGTGGATAAGGCTGTAGAAGAGAATCCGGCAAAAACAACGGAATGCACAGCGCCAATTCTTGCACAGGCTAAGATGGCGATTGCTAATTCTGGAATCATTGGTAAATAAATACAAACGCGCTCCCCTTTTTCTATACCTTGTTCTTTTAATACATTGGCAAATTTACATACCCGTTCGTGTAATTGTAAATAGGTAATGTGTTCTGCGGGTTCATTAGGGTCGTTAGGCTCAAATAAAAGAGCCGTTTGATGACCTTTTGTTCTAAGGTGTCTATCAATGCAATTTACGGTGATATTAAGCTGGGCGCCTTCAAACCATTTAATTTCTGGTTTAGAAAAATCCCAATCTAAAACTTTATCCCATTTTCTGTTCCATTCAAAATGTTCTTCTGCAATTTCTTCCCAAAATCCCTCAGGATTCCGCACTGATTTTCGGTAAACTTGAAAGTACTCTTCAAAATGTTTTATGTGGTAATTACTCATAATTTTGATGTGTTTTGATGTATTCCTATCTGATTTTTTTTGTAAACTGATTCTATTTCTTTTATAATTGCGACGTCATCTATTGTAGAAGGCACGTTGTACTCTATGTCGTCTGAAATTTGACGCAATAACTTACGGAGAATTTTTCCTGATCGTGTTTTTGGCAATCGCTTCACCACTAAAACGTCTCTTAGAGAAGCCACAGCACCAATTTCTTGTCTTACGCGCTTCACAATCGCTTTGCTTATTGAGGCTTCGTCTTCGGTTGTTTCCGATTTTAAAACAATTAACCCTAAAGGTTTTTGTCCTTTTAATTCGCAATGCACACCAAACACCGCACATTCAGCCACATCTTTATTAGATGATACCACCTCTTCCATTTCGGCCGTTGATAAACGATGTCCTGCAACATTGATAATATCATCTACCCTACCCGTTATAAAAACATAACCGTCCTCGTCTATGTAACCACCATCTCCCGAAAAGTAATAGCCAGGGAAACGGCTGAGATAACCAGCTTTAAAGCGTTCTGGATTTTCCCAAAGGTTGATTAATGTACCTGGAGGAAGTGGTAGTTTTACGGTTACATAACCTTCAACATCTGGTGGTAATTCTTCTCCTTGATCATTTAAAATTTGAATATCATAACCACAAACAGGTAAAGATGCCGAACCAGGTTTTACGGGAACTAATTGTACCCCAACCATGTTAGCCAACATAGGCCAGCCACTTTCTGTTTGCCACCAATGATCTATTACAGGCACTTTGAGATGCTGTTGTGTCCATCTTAGCGTCACGGCATCACAACGTTCGCCTGCTAGGAATTGATATTTTAGACTAGATAAATCATACGTTTTTATAAAATCACCTTCAGGGTCTTCCTTTTTAATAGCTCTTATAGCAGTTGGAGCTGTAAACATAACTTTTACCCTATGTTCGCTTATTACACGCCAAAACGTAGAGGCATCGGGGGTTTTGATAGGTTTACCTTCAAATAAAATTGTTGTATTTCTATTAATTAAGGGTCCGTAAACAATATAGCTATGACCAACAACCCAGCCTACATCACTTGCTGCCCAAAACACGTCACCGGGGTTTACCCCGTAGATATGCGTCATAGAAAATTTTAGTGCCGTGGCATAACCTCCCGTGTCTCTAATAATACCTTTGGGTTTTCCCGTGGTACCTGAGGTGTACAAAATGTAAAGCGGATGATTAGATTCTACGGGGACAGCATCTGCCTCAGGAGAGTCCGAAACCAAAGTTTTGTAATCGATATCGTAAGGTTTTTTTGAACTATCAGCACCTAAACCTCTGTTATATACGATTGCATGACTTGGTTTATGCTTCGCTAATGCCATAGCCTCGTCTACAAAAGGTTTATACGGAATGATCCGTTCAACCTCAACACCACTTGTAGCTGTTATAATGGCCTTAGGTTTACAATCATCTATTCTAATAGCCAACTCATGCGGTGCAAATCCGCCAAAAACCACAGAGTGTATAACTCCCAGTCTGGCGCAAGCAAGCATGGCGTAGAGTGCTTGCGGAATCATTGGCATATAAATAATAACCGTATCTCCTTTTTTTAAGCCTAAAGACTGCAATCCACCAGCAAATTGCGCAACTTCTTTATAGAGCTGAAAATACGTAATGTGCTGCTTTGTTGCTGTTACTGGCGAATCGTAAATAATAGCATTCTGACCCCCAAAACCATCCCTGATATGCTGATCAATACACAGGTAGCTTATATTGAGTTCACCATCGCTAAACCACTGTGGGTAATCGTATTGGTCTGTTCCTAAAATCTGTTTTGGTGCTATAAACCAATCTAAATTTTTAGCCTGATTAGCCCAGAATACTTCGGGCTCACGGATACTGTGTTGATATAATTTTTGATACTTCATGGCTTTGGTGTTTTAGAATTAAACAGGCCAAACCAATTGGGATTTAGTACTTTAAGTTTTATAAACACCCAAATTATAGTCACGAAACATAGGCCCATAATTATAGACTCAAAAACACCGACAGAGGTCAGATTTTCGTACTTAAATCTTAAAAATAAGGTAATAAGAATGTAAATGCTGATAGTGATATCAGAAGTTACAGGATTCAATTGTAATCGTTTCATTATAAATTACTTTAATTAAACAAGGTTGTTTGCACACAAAACCAATATTTAGTTAAAGTGGAATTAAGGGCTCTAATTTAAGAGTTCATTAATTTCAGAAACTATTTTTTTTACAGAAAACGGCTTGGTTAAATATTTATCAGCCCCAAGTTTTAAGCCTTTTTCAATGTCGGAAGCTTTATTTTTTGCTGTTAGAAACACCACTTTGGTATGTTCTAAATTTTTATTTTCTTTTATCAGCCTTAAGGTTTGGTAACCGTCCACTTTTGGCATCATGATGTCTAACATAATGACATCTGGAAAAACAGATTTTATTATTTCTAGAGCCTCACTGCCATCTCTAGCGATATAAACTTCAAAATTATGTTTTTTGAAGGTATATTCTAAGGTCATTACTATGTTAGGCTCATCATCTACTATGAGTATCTTCTTCATTACAAATATTGTTCAAGTTACTTAAAAGGTAATTTAAAACCAAAGGTTACACCATTTTTTTTGTTGTTTTTCACCCAAATTTTTCCTTCGTGATTATCTATTATTTGTTTGCAAATTGCCAAACCCAAACCACTCCCCTCGGGTTTTATAATATTTTGATTATTGCTTTGATAAAATTTGTCAAAAATATAAGGTAAATCTGCTCTAGGAATACCACTACCATTGTCGTTGACAGTCACTTCTAAATAACCAGATTCATATTTATAATCCAAAATAATTTTTCCGGTTTGAGGAGTTGTAAACTTCAAAGCATTTGACATTAAGTTTGTTAGCACTTGTAAAATTCTATCCTGATCGTAAATAGCATAAATATCACTTTGATTCGATTGAATAATAGCAACGTCTTTTTTAGTCGCCACCTGCTTAAAACTATTAATTGCTAAATTAAGTGTTTTTCTAATATTGTGCTTTTCAATATTGAGTTGAACGCGTCCTTTAGATAATTTTTCGAAGTCTAGAATATTATTAATCAGTCGCGATAAGCGGTCACTATCGTGCAACATGTTTTTTAAAAATTGTGCTTTCAGTTCGCTTGGCATATCATCAGATTCATCCATTAGCAATTCTGTTGTCGCTCTAATCCCTGTAATAGGTGTTTTTAATTCGTGCGCTACCGTATCTAAAAACTCATCTTTTTGTTTATCTTTTTCAATAAGTTCTTCATTAGCTATTTTTAAACGATCGGTTAGCACAAGAAGTTCACTCGATTTATCTCTTAAAAGTTTATTCCTCGCGATAGCTTCCTTAGATTCTTCGAGTATTTTTAAAACTTCAACAAGACTAATTTCCTCCTCTTTTACAACACTCGCGATTAAAATTTTTGCCGAGGCACTCCCTAGGCTTCCTGTTAGTAATTTTTCAGAAAAATTGATAAGTCGCGCATCTGCCATTTGGGTATCTAAGGGCAGGTTATACTTTCTGAAAAATAAATTTAATGCGCGCTGGGTGCGTTGCTCACCTAAAAATTTAGCCAAGATATTTTTTATCGCCGCTACGTAGGCTTCACCCTTCCATACTAAAGCACTGTCTTGCAAAGCTGTGTAATTTTTACTATCCACAAACATCTCTGCATAATTACGCTCTCTATAATTTCCTTTCATTGATACTGAAAACACCAAATAACAACCTAAGTTTACTAGCATACTCCAGAAAAAGGCATGTGTTGGTGGACTTAAGTAATCTAAACCAAACAGCGCATGCGGTTTTAAAGCTTCGTAATGAAACAAACCATAGGCCATAAAGTCATCTGTTCCCGTAATAATTCGAAGTGTGAAAGGCAAGATCAGAGTGTAGACGGTTACTAAAAAACCAGCAATGATTCCTATGATGGCAGCTTTAGACGACCCACGATTCCAAAATAAACCAATAAAAAAGGCTGGTGCTAACTGAGCTATAATAACAAAAGCCATGAGCCCTATGGCGTATAAGGATAATTCAAAAGAAAAATTGATGTAAAAGATATAGGCTAAAATAATGATGCTAAAAATAGATATACGTCTTATATTCTTTATATACTTGGCGTTTCGGTCTGGATGACTTTTCACAAAACGGTCTAAAAACCCATAGGGTATAATTAAATTATTGCTCAGCATATTTGAAAGTGCCAAGGTGGCAACTACTACCATAGAAATAACAGCAGACAAGCCTCCTAGAAATACTAAAACGGCTAATGTGGTATTGTTATTTTGAAGTGGTAACAGTAAGGCATAATACTCGGCTTTAGAACTATCATTAATAGTAAGATTACCAGCCCAAGCGATAAAAAGTACAAAAATATTGAACAGTAAAAGATAGAGCGGAAACATCCAAATAGCACTCTTTATATGTTTTTCTCTTACATTTTCTACTACTGAAACTTGAAACTGCCTTGGTAAGAGAAAAATAGCAATAAAAGACAACGCAATCGTATACAGCCAATTAAAACCCTCTTCGAAGCTATTGATTGTCACTTGCTCTGTTACCGATTGGTGTTGGATAATTTTTGCGTAAATATCTTCGGTGCCATCAAACAACACAAAGGTCACATAAAAACCAACACTCAGAAAAAACATTAATTTAAGAACCGATTCAAAAGCAACAGAAACTATTATGCCTTTGTGTTTTTCTGAAGCATCTGTTGTTTGTGTTCCAAAGAATGCTGCAAAAACAGCTAATAAAACCGCAATATAAAATGTTGAATCGTCCCAAACTGAGGTAGAGACATAACCCGATTTATTTGATAAAATTTGAAAGGTATCCGATACCGCTTTCAGTTGAAGGGACAAATAGGGCACTATAGCAAACAAGGCCACAACGGTAACTAAAGCACCTAAGAATCTATTATTGCCATATCTCAAAGATAAGAAATCGGCAAGAGAACTGATTTTATGCTGTTTGGAAATTCGAATGATTTTTTTAAGCAAAACAATCCAAAGTGGTGCTGCAATTACTGGTCCAAGGTAGATGGCTAAAAAATTAATACCCGAGGTCGCTGCAATACCAATACTACCATAATACGTCCAAGCAGAACAATATACCGCAAGCGACAAACTGTAAATTACAGCATTGTTAACCCATTTACTTTTGGAATTTCGTTCGGCCACAAAAGCAATGAGGAACAAAATAGCCAAATAAATAATGATGATTAAAAATAAAACGTAATTACTCATAGTAACGCTTTAAAACAACATAACTTATTATAATTGAAAGCAACCAAAAACTAAAAATTGAAAAATACAAGGTAGGTATCCCATAAATAGCCTTATCACTACCTAAAAGAAAGATGAGCGGGATATTGAAAATAAACCACAATGCCAGTGATAAAA
>CAYMDB010000117.1:0-8515 GCA_964388865.1 uncultured Flavobacteriaceae bacterium | reverse complement strand
ACAATAAAAATGCAACAGCGTTTAGTCACGTTTTAATGCATAACATAAAAGCACAAGGCACCTGGAGTGGCTCTAATCCTTTTGACAAAAGCGCTACCTACGATGAAAGTAAACCACTAGCTGTGATTACCCGAGCCACCATAAAACCAAAATTAGCCTATAAATTCTGGAACTATGTACCATCCGTTTCAAAATCAATGGATAATTACGACGGACTACTATTTTCTAAAGGGATTGGCGAATGGCCTATTTTAATGCAAGCAACGTTTTCTTTATGGGATACGGGAGATCATATGATGGCCTATGCTTATCAAAATAAAAAACACGCAGACATGGTCACTAAAACTCGATCTTTAGGTTGGTATTCTGAAGAGTTATTTTCACGTTTTCACCCTTTTGATATCAAAGGAACGCTGATTACGGGACTTTCGTTTTAGAAATTGTATTTGAATTTAATTTGTCACAACTTCAGCATACAAGTCAAAATCCTCGGCTTCAATCACCTTTACTCTAGTGAATTCACCTGTCTTCAAATAGGTTTTTGAAGCATCAATCAACACTTCATTATCAACGTCTGGCGAATCGTATTCTGTTCGTCCAACAAAATAATTGCCTTCCTTACGGTCGATAACCACCTTAAATTCCTGCCCTATTTTAGCTTGATTCAGTTCCCAAGAAATTTGCGATTGAATTTCCATGATGTCATTGGCGCGTTGCATTTTTACCTCCTCAGGTACATCATCTTCTAAATTATAGGCATGTGTATTTTCTTCATGAGAATAAGTGAAACAGCCTAAACGTTCAAAACGCATCGCTTTTACCCAATCTCTCAGCATTTCAAAATCTTCTTGTGTTTCACCAGGATAACCGACAATCAAGGTTGTTCTAATAGTCATTTCAGGCACTTTTGCTCTAAAATCTTGAAGTAACTTCGTGGTTTTTTCTTTGGTGGTACCACGGCGCATACTTTTCAAAATAGAATCTGAAATATGCTGCAAGGGTATATCTAGATAGTTACATACTTTAGGCTCGCGTTTCATCACATCTAATACGTCCATCGGAAATCCTGTTGGAAATGCATAATGCAAACGAATCCATTCAATACCTTCAACTTTAACCAAGTTTTCTAATAATTCTGCAAGATTTCGTTTCTTGTAGATATCGAGTCCGTAATAAGTTAAATCTTGTGCAATCAGTATTAATTCCTTGACGCCATTGGCCGCTAGTTTTTCAGCTTCAATAACAAGCTTTTCAATAGGTGTACTTTTATGTTTGCCACGCATCAAAGGAATCGCGCAAAAACTGCAAGGTCTATCGCAACCCTCGGCAATCTTTAAATAAGCGTAGTTTTTTGGTGTTGTGGTAAGGCGCTCGCCAATTAATTCGTGCTTGTAATCCGCCCCTAAAGCTTTTAACAAACTCGGTAATTCTGTAGTGCCAAAATACTGATCTACATTAGGGATTTCCTTTTGTAAATCGGGCTTGTAGCGTTCACTCAAACATCCTGTTACAAAAACCTTATCAACCTCGCCGTCCTCTTTCTTTTGCATATACTCTAAGATGGTATTCACACTTTCCTCCTTGGCATTATTTATAAAACCACAAGTGTTAATCACCACAACTTTGCCCTCTTGCTCGTGCACCACATCTTTTCCACTCGCTTTTAGTTGACCCATAAGCACCTCACTATCGTAAACATTTTTACTACAACCAAGGGTTATAACGTTGATTATGTTTTTCTTAAGAGTTTTTGTACGCATATTTTATAAATCAGTGGGCAAAGATACAACCTAAATTAAACCTTTAGTATATTTAGAGGTCTTAAATGCAAAACTGACTTATGAAATTCATTAGATATACTTTTGTCTTAACTTGTTTATGGCTACTGACCTCATGCGCTGGCGACGACAGTGCTTCAGACGACCAAGATCCTACAGATGAAGCCCTTTATTTTCCGCCTTTAACTTCAGATGATTGGGAAACCGAATCTATTGCTGAATTAGGTTGGAATGAAGACCAATTGCAACCGTTACTCGATTATCTTGAAGATAAGAATTCAAAGAGTTTTATAATGCTTCATAATGGAAAAATAGTAGTTGAAGCCTATTTTAATGGACATACTGCTACTGCTCCTTGGTATTGGGCAAGTGCTGGAAAAACACTAACCACAGCTGTTACAGGTATTGCACAAGAAGAGGGTTTAATTGATATGAATGCGAAAGTATCCGATTATTTAGGAACGGGTTGGACGAGTGCTCCGTTGGAAAAAGAAAATCTAATTACCCTTAAAAATTTATTGTCCATGACTTCTGGCCTGAACGATGCTCTAGGAGATGATGTCTCCCCTTCTAATTTAGAATATGTAGCAGATGCTGGATACCGTTGGGCTTATCATAACGTTTATGTAAAACTTCAAGATGTCGTTGCTGAAGCAAGTAATGAGAGCTGGTCTAATTATTTTAATTCGAGTTTGAAAGACAAAATTGGAATGACTGGCGCGTGGATTCAAACTGGCAATTTTAGCGTCTACTGGAGCACAAGCCGAAGTATGTCACGTTTTGGTTTACTCACTTTAGCTAAGGGAAAATGGGAAACTGAACAAATTATTCCAGAAAACTATTTAAATACCGCATTAAACAGCTCTCAACCTATCAACCAAGCTTATGGCTATATGTGGTGGCTCAATGGAAAATCATCATATCATTTACCTCAAACTCAATTTGAATTTCCTGGAGAACTCATTCCAGATGCACCCTCAGACATGTATGCTGCATTAGGAAAAAACGATCAAAAACTTTACGTAGTACCTAGCAAAAACCTCGTGGTGATTAGAATGGGAGACACTGCAGATAGTGAAAATTTTGCATTGTCTAATTTCGATAATGAGTTGTGGCAGCGCATTAATGCCCTTACTAATTGAATAACATTTATTTAACCAAGATTTAAATGTTTGTTTTTTTTAAACGGTCTCGACTTCGCTCGACCTGACAGGATTACTAAATCTTACACTAATTATAATCCGCTGGTGCCACTCTAGCTTGCGAAGCCTGCTCGTAAGCATAAGCCCATTCTAATAAGTGTCTTTCTTGAAGACGTTTGGCTATAAAAGTTAATCCTTTTGGTGCTCCTTCAGTGGTATAACCCATAGGAACCGTTAAAGCCGGATATTCAGCGACAGCAGCGAATGCCGCGTGATAATTATTAATGGACAAAAAACCATCTAAGTTATGCGATTTCAAAGGCGCATTAAAAAACTGTAATCCATTGGTTTTTAAGGTGTCTTTGATGCGCTCTAAATATTTAGCATCGCCTTGATCTTCAGCAATACCCTTAAATAAATTCTGACCGTAAGGCATTGTATTTAGAGAATCTTTTAAATTAAAAGCCATCACATCTGAAACGGTTCTCATCGAAATGTTTTTATTCGCATAACCTTCAAGATAAACTGGTAAATCCTTTTTCATGTCCAAGTTTAGCAAGCGAATAAAATTTGGAAGACCTAATTTCTCTTCTTCAATTTCAACAATTTCGGCTCCCTCTTGTTTTAAAACTGCTAGTGCCTTGCTGTATAGGGTATCTTCTAATAAGCGTTTTGGCGCACCAAATCGCTTTCCTTTTAAAGTTGCGCTGCCTAAATTTTCATAATAAAATCCAGATTTCGAAGACGTAGCAATAGATTTTAAATCTGAGGTATCTTCACCATAAATAGCGTCGAGAAGTATAGCGTTGTCCGTCACTGTTCTTGTGATAGGTCCTGCTGTATCTAAGGTTGAAGAAATTGGCACAATACCAGTTCTACTTACCAAGCCGATCGTTGGCTTTAAACCAACTACTGAATTCTGACTCGCAGGCGACAGAATAGAACCTGCCGTTTCACTACCAATGGCCGCAGCACAAAAGTTCGCAGCTACCGAAACTCCGCTTCCAGAACTTGAGCCACCTGTATCAAAAATACGACGACCATAGGGATTTAAAGTTTGTCCACCAATAGCTGAATAGCCACTTGGGCAATCCCCGCAAAAGAAATACGCCCATTCACTTAAATTGGCTTTTCCGAGAATTACAGCTCCCTTAGATTTTAATTGTTTTACAATAAAAGCATCTTTAGAAAAATTATCTTTGAGCGCTACAGCTCCTGCAGTAGTCGCCATATCTGAAGCATTAATATTATCTTTTAAAAGAATGGGCATACCGTAAATAGGATGCTTCGAGTTTTTTGTATTTAAATCCAAAATCTTAGCCTGTTTGATTGCATTTGGGTTAATGGCGATAACCGAATTTAAGGATGACGCGTTTTCACGATCGAATTGTCTGATGCGATACAAATAGAATTTGGTCAATTCTTGATAATTGAATTTTCCCTCAGAAATATGCTTTTGAAGTGTTGTGATCTCTTGTTCTACAATTAGAGGCTTTAATCTCTTGTAATCGGCTTCAGTGAAATCTTCCATTTGCGGGTTGATGTCTTTCCAAATTTCAGCTTTAGTGAGATGCCTTGAGTCTAGCACCTTAAATTCTCGAAAATCTTTTGTAGATATGGCATCTAAACCCGAAGGTTCATCGACTTCGGTATTGTCAATTTCTGTTTTTGAGGCTTCTGCGGGAGTTGTTGGGTCCGACGATTTAGAATCTTTACATGAAAAAATGCTTAGAAAAGTAATTAGGATGAGAGTAAAACGCATGGCTAGTATTTTTTTATAAAAATACGAAAATGCAGTTTAAAAGACTTTATGATGTACGCTTATTGTTTTCAAGAAAGATGGCTAGGTCTTAACTGAAAAATTAAAAATAGGAACTGTACTATTCAATTAAAATGAGATTCCTGCTTTCGCAGGAATGTGTTACTTAAAAAACGAATCTACAAACTCATATTTATTAAAGACTTGTAAATCTTCAATACCTTCACCTACTCCGATATACTTAACCGGAATTTGAAACTGATCGCTAATGCCGATAACAACACCACCTTTTGCAGTGCCATCTAATTTGGTAACTGCCAAAGCGGTGACTTCCGTAGCTGCTGTAAATTGTTTAGCTTGTTCAAAAGCGTTTTGGCCCGTTGAACCATCTAGAACTAATAACACATCGTGAGGTGCATCACTAACCACTTTTTGCATCACACGTTTTACTTTGGTTAACTCGTTCATGAGATTGACTTTGTTATGTAAACGTCCGGCCGTATCAATTATAATAACATCTGCATTTTGATTGACACCAGATTTTAAGGCATCAAAAGCCACAGAAGCGGGATCACTGCCCATTTCTTGACGCACCATTGGCACATCCACGCGGTCGGCCCAAACTTGAAGTTGATCTATAGCAGCAGCTCTAAACGTATCGGCAGCACCAAGTACAACATTAAAACCTTTCTTTTTAAATTGATAAGCCAACTTCCCAATAGTGGTTGTTTTGCCAACCCCATTGACTCCAACAACCATCAGCACATAAGGTGTCTTTTTACCATTTTCTTGGGCTGGTAATTCTGGAATGACATATTCGGTTTCTTCGCCAGACTTTGTTTCAGAAAGTAAAGCTGCAATTTCTTCTCGCAGTATTTGATTGAGTTCTGAAGTTCCTACATACTTGTCTTTTGCAACGCGCTCTTCAATGCGCACAATGACTTTAAGCGTAGTGTTTACGCCGACATCACTTGTGACGAGAATTTCTTCAAGATGATCTAAAACATCATCATCGACTTTAGATTTTCCGGCGACAGCTTTATTTAATTTTGTAAAAAAGGAGGATTTAGATTTTTCTAAACCCTTGTCTAAGGTTTCTTTCTTTTCTGAGGAGAATATTTTTTTAAAAAAACTCATTTGTATATTTCTATTTAAAGACTGAACCTTTTTTTTTAAGCCTCAATCAATCGTAAAATGAATAGTTTTCTAAATTACAATAACCTTGCCCTAAGTTGCGTACTGTTAAGATGTCAGTTACCCTCAAATATAGCCATAAAAAAACTGCTTTCAAATGAAAGCAGTTTTATAAATCTAAATAACTAAAGATTATTTTTTGTTAAAAAAGTCATTGACAAATTCTGGTGCCATAACAGATTCTACAAACATATAGGCTCCTGTTTTTGGTGATTTAACCATTTTAATGGCTTTTGTTAAACGTTTTGATCCTGTCTGTAAAGACGCTACTGATTTTTTTGCCATGTTTTCTTACTTTATTTCTTTATGAACTGTCATACGCTTAAGAATCGGATTAAATTTTTTAATCTCCAAACGGTCTGGCGTATTCTTTTTATTTTTTGTTGTAATGTATCTTGAAGTTCCTGGCTCACCAGAAGTTTTGTGCTCTGTGCACTCTAAGATAACCTGTATTCTATTTCCTCTTTTTGCCATTATAAAATTGACTTCAGCGTTACGCTATTATTTATAAAATCCTTTTGCTCTAGCTTCTTTTATCGCTGCATTAATACCAATTTTATTAATGGTTTTTAATGCAGATGTAGAAACTTTTAACGTTACCCATTTATCTTCTTCAGGAATGTAAAAACGCTTTTTAATCAAGTTTGCATCAAACTTGCGTTTTGTTTTATTCATAGCGTGAGAAACGTTGTTTCCAACCATCGCTTTTTTCCCAGTAAGTTCACAAACTCTTGACATTTCTATTCTTTCTTTAGGTATGTTATTTATGCCTGTAACATCTTATTTGCTTTCACAAAATTATAAGGATTGTCCAAATAATGATTTCAATAAGATCTTAATTTCCGATATGGATATTTTAAAACAGGGTGCAAATTTAATAAAACTTTAGGTTTCAACAAACAGAAAACTCTACTTTTTTAAAATTTCTTTTTGAAGCATTTCAAAGGCCTTATTTGTCGCCCTCATAATCACTTTTTCACGATGATTTCCGAAGTTATAAACTTCAGCATAAACCACATCTTTTGTTGCTATTCCAATCCAAACGGTACCAACCTCTGCCTCAGAATCCCCTTTTGTGGGTCCGGCATTACCTGTGGTACTTATAGCAAAATCACTGTTAAATAAGGATCTCACATTTTTCGCCATGGCTTGAGCTACTTCTTGACTCACCACGGAATGCGCTTCAATTTCGGACTTTGGAACCTTCAAAATATCTGTTTTAGAGGCTGTTGCATAACTCACAATACTTCCTTTAAAATATTTTGAAGCACCTGAGTTTGCTGCAAAGGCTTGGGCAATTCGGCCGCCAGTGCAACTTTCTGCAAGCGCTACGGTTTTACCCATTTCTGATAATTGTTTGCCAATTATAGCTTCAATAGATTCATCTTCTTCAAAGCCAACAAAAATATCTTGTATTTGTGGTACGAGTAAGTCTACTTGTTTTTGAATTTCTATCTCTACTGTGCCTCTATCTATCGCTTTCGCTGATAAACGCAAACGCACACGACCTAAACTTGGTAAGTAGGCCAGTTTAACAAAGCCTGGTAAAGCGTTTGCCCATGCATCAATACGTTCTGCAATGGAACTTTCTCCCATGCCATAGGTTAAGAGTGTTTTGTGCATGATAAACGGAAACTTAAACTTTTGTCTTAACTTCGGAAAAACCTGATCTAAGATTAAAGCTTTCATTTCGTAGGGCACACCTGGAAGCGATATAAATACCTTGCCGTTTTTTTCAAGCCACATGCCTGGTGCTGTTCCGTAATAATTCATAAGCACTTCGGCCTTAGAAGGCACCATAGCTTGTTGTTTGTTTACGGTTAAAAGGGGTTTGTTATATTTCGAAAAAATATGTTCTACATTGGCCAAAACCGCTTTGTTTTCGACCAAGGTATCATTGAAGTACTCACAGATCGTGTGTTTGGTAATATCGTCTTTGGTTGGACCGAGTCCGCCTGTAATTATAATGATGTCGGCGTTTTCTTCGGCTTCTTTTAGGGCTTTTAAAATATGGTCGCGCTCATCTTGAACAGACGTAATTTGATAGACAGACAACCCAATTTTATTAAGTTCTTTCCCTAAAAAAGCCGAATTTGTATCTACAATCTGACCAATGAGAATTTCATCGCCAATAGTAATTATTTCTGCTTGCATTTAGAGTCCGAAATCGGCTTTAATTTCGTTTACAGCTTGTTCAACAGCCTTTAAAACTATCTTCAATTGTTTGTCTACATTTTTGTCGGACTGCTCAAACTTTCCCCAATCTTGAACCTCGATTAGAGTATCTAACACTCCTAGTTCAAATAAATCTATGGTAGGCTTCATTTTATGCGCAGCCTGATAGGTTTCTTTATAGTCCTTATTGGGCACTGCGGTTCTAAGACGCTCAGCATCTTCTGGAACTTCTTCTAAAAAGGCGGCCGCCAATGCTGCAACGAACTCTTCGTCACCATCGGCCATTTCGCGAACACGATTTAATTTATAATAATGTGGCATTTATTTAATTTTTATAGAAAACATTTCTGTGTTTTCAATGTAGCCGTTTAAGGTATCATCGGCAAAAACCTTAGCAACCCCTGCTGGAGTTCCTGTAAAGATAACATCTCCAATTTTTAAAGTGAAATATTTTGATACATATTCTA
>CAYMDB010000116.1:0-8584 GCA_964388865.1 uncultured Flavobacteriaceae bacterium | reverse complement strand
AAGTTAGTAAATTTTCAACTTAAACAATGGTCCGAATTTGTCGAGGTATTATATACAATTTTCAGTATTTTTCCAAGTCAATCTATTAACTTCATTGGATAAGTTATTATCAACAAAAGAGATTGATTCTTTTTTAGGATAAACAACTGTTTTTATGAACTTCTCATTATTGTTTTTTCTCAATTCAAAGATTATGGTTTCAACAATTGCATCCTTAAATACACCATCAGGAAGTTTGACAATAGTTGTCATATGGTCAATCAATAGCTTTCTGATTTTAGTATAAGAGGAATTCACCAAGATTGAGTTAGGGTTTATATAGGAAAGAAAACCACCATCTTTAATTAAATCGAATCCTTTTTCAATGAAAATCGAGTATAAGTTTATCCTATTTTCAGCAGTTTTGTAATCCTTAAATAATTGTTTAACTAAAACATTATCTAATGCTTTAATATCTACATAAGGTGGATTTCCAATCACTACATCAAAACCGTCTTTATCAAATATCTGTGGAAATTCCTGTTGCCAATTAAAAGCTTTATCACCTGCTACGGCTTTACTATCAATTAATGAATTGCCACATTTAATATTATGACTTAAATCATTGAGTTTCCGTCGTGGTTGTGCTGTACGTAACCATAGGGATAATTTGGCAATTTCTACAGATTCTTCATTAATGTCTACACCATAAATATTGTTTTCTAAAATTGTAGTTTCTATGTCACTTAAAATGAAGCCACCACCCAATACTTTAGCTTTTAATTCATCAATGTAGCGGTGTTCTTTAATCAAAAAATCTAAGGCTTGGTTTAAGAATGCTCCAGAGCCACAAGCTGGATCGCAAATAGTGATTTGCAGTAACCACTCTCTGTAGTTATCTAAAACCTCTAATAGTTGTTTTTTTGTGTTTTGGTGCGTGCCTTTCTTTACCTCGAAATAGGCTTCTTCCTTAAAGTCCAGTGCTTCTTTTTTCTCTTGGCATAATTTACCTACCGTATTTTCTACGATGTATTTGGTAATGTATTTAGGCGTGTAGAATACGCCGTCTTTTTTGCGTTTGCTTTTTTGCTTATCGAACTCACCGCCTTCAATTTCGGCATTGATACTTTCAATCTCGTTAAGTGAGTTTTCAAAGATGTGCCCTAAAATATTAACATCTACCTGACTGCTAAAATCGTATTTAGCGAGTTTATAGGTGTGTTTATACAACAGTTCATCATCAATTTCCAAATTATCCAGAATGGAATCCGGTTTAAACAAACCACCATTGTAGGCATATATTTCAGCTCTTGAGGTTGTGCCTTTTCTGCCTTCATCTAAAAAATGAAAGTATTGTTTAAAGAGGTTATATAATGGACGTTCATCACCAAAATCGATGTCGGCTTTCCACTTATCCAGAATTTGTATCGTGCTGTTTGGTGGTAATAGGTCTCTATCCTCGGCAAAGAAAATGAACAGGAAACGGTCTATTAGTTTCTGTGATTTTTTGAACAGGGATAGTTTCACGTTTTTTTCGAGGGGTTTTATATCGTCTGCTTCTAGAGACATCTCGCTAAGCTTCGCTTTGGTGCCTTCTAAACTTAAATCATTAAGTTTTTCGGTAGTTATCGATGTGACAGCATCAATTTTAATGCGTTTGGCGTTGCGTTTCACCAGGTCTCTAAAGAGTTCGCGTTTAAATAGGGAATAGTCGTTATAAAACTGTTTGGTAATGTTCTCTTCCTCAACTAAAGAGGCTTCTTTAATGGTTAGTGGTAGGTTGTTGAGAATGTTTTCTTTTTGTAAACATAGATACATTAAGGCAAATTCTTCTGGTGCTAACTGAAAGAGATTAAACTCTAAAAACTCGGTAGCATCGTTGATGTAAAATCGTAACTTCTCAAAATTGGATGTAACCACATATACACAGCCTTTTTGGTTAGCTTTATAATCGAATGCCTGTTTGCGGATGCTTTCTAAATCTTTAGTATTGGTTCCTTTTAATTCAATTACCCCAATTGCTTTAGTTTCTTTTAAAATAGCACCATCTGCCTTACCAGCTCCTTTTTGGTTTTTGAACTCGGTAGTAATGTTGAAATCAGGTTTTGGATTAAGCGTATAATCCAACACATTAACAAGCAACTCGTCTAGAAACTTTGCCTGGTACTGCTCTTCTTTAGAGTTTTTGATATTCTCTTGAATGGTCGTATTGTGAAAATACTTGGTATATTTTTTTATAGGCGCGCTCGACGACATTAGGATCTTGCTGAGCTAGATATGTTTTTATTACTGAGGTTTGGAATAATGACATTTACGAGCTATTGTTTTTTGTCGGTTAATTGTGCATTAATATTTTGGATGCTTTTTAGAACCTCTTCATAACTCAATGCTTTATGCGTTTCTAAAATCTGATTAATGAGTTTACTTTCCTCTTTCTTTTCTATTTCAGTAGTTAAAATCTCTGTAATACTTTGTTTGGCTTCTGGATGGTTATTTAAAACTTCATTTAGTTGTTTCCCTAATAAAGTTGCACCTCCTTTAAGAATGGTATGGTCTTCTGTATAAATTTCTTCAAAATATTCGAGCGATTCGTCTCTATGAATTTCTAAATAGTTTTGAAGAATAAATGCCATATCATCTGCGTCTTTATTGGTTTTATGGTTTCTATCTCGCCAAGCGACAACCTTTAGTATAAAGATGCCTGTTAAAGAGGCAATTTGTATTTCGATATCTTCATCTATACTTACTTTTAACGCCGCATCATTCACTGCTGAAAAGCCTAAAACCGACATGGCAAATTCTTCATCTGGTGGCCAGAATATTTTATTATCCTCTTTCATGATATCTCCATAAGGCACAATATCTAAATCGAATTTTCCTAAATACTTAAAGCGTTGTTTCTGGTCGGGATCTTTAGTGAAATTAGGCAGCTTTGCTATTTCACTTTCCATGGTTTTGTATTGCTCCCAATTGTTTACTGTAATAGCAATATCCAAGTCGTGTGTTAAACGCCCTGAACTTTCATCGTGTAACTCCATAATAATATCTCTTGCTGTCGCCCCAATGACAAAAAAGAAAATATCAGAGTCTTTAAAAAAGGCTGTTAATTCCTGAAGAATGGGCTTTAATAGCGGATGGCTGAATTTATTACTGGATATGTTGTAGCTCATTTTTAAGTATTTGATTTGCTATTTCAACATTTCTCCCGTAACCGCTATTCATTAAATCGGTATATATTAATAATGCTGGTGTTATGTTCATATTTATATCATCATTTTTCCAAAATTTTTGACATACCTCAACGTTGCCTGTTTTATCTGGAACCAAACGCAATGCTTTTGCAATTTCAGGTAATTCAAGGTTGCTATAAATTGTAAATTCTTGTGGCTTTAAATTATTGGTAAGTATTGCACCTGCTGGCTCGCCACCCCAAAGTATTTCGCCTTGTTTTTGGTTTAACAACATGTTACGCCAATTTTGAGTCCTATCTGGGTCGATGAATTTCATTCGACTTCTTATGATTCGTGGTTTTAAAACTGTGTTAAACTCCACTAACCATCGTTCCAAGAGTTCTTCCTTATTTTTAAGTACTCTTTTTTCCTTGGTTTTAATTAAATAATTAAGCTCTTCAAGTTCTGACATTACATTACTCACTGACCCCAAAGACACACCTACTCTATGCGCTATCTCACGATATGAATGCTTTAGATTTTCTGGTTCACTCAACAAGTGAAAGATAATTTTAACTCCTGCTTCCTGGAACGCACGAGATTGATTTGTTTTATGTTTACTGGTTCTTTTTTGACCATCTACAAAAATCATTAAATCATCTTTACTAATAAAAGCGTTACCAGCTGTGTCTATATAATTAAATCCTCTCTCCTTTAATTGACTGGCAGCTTCCTTTGAAATATAATCAGCTATAAATATTATAGGTCTATTACTGGTATTTCTAATATCCTCAAGTTGAGATAGAATTAGCCCTTGGTTAGAAGTTCTCATAGCTGATTTTGCCTCAACAACAAATTGAATATTTTTGATATTCAAAATAGCATCATAGTTAACTCTTGACGTTTCAATATCTATTGTTATATTGCTAACACTTTCAAGGTTCGCTACTGCTTCATATATAAAATCATTATTGCGATACATAGTCTTTCGTTCATTTTTTTAGACTGTTCAGTGACAATGAACATTCAAATATATTGAACATTAAATTAAAAAACAAGTAAAACGTAAAGAAAGGCAATTACTTTTAATAATAATTACGGGAAAGCGTAATTGAGGATTTCAGGAAATAAAGGATATCCGCATAAATCCTCTATATCCTTGATTTCCTTTATGTCATCTTTGCAGGATTTGAGTAATTGTTGTGTGCTTCTCTATGAATTAACCCTGCTTCTACAAATTTGGTTATGTAACCTTCGGCTGTTTTATGCGGAATGCCGTGCTTAGTTGCTAAGTCTAGATAATCTTGTCTGCCAAATTTAGTTGGTAAACTCTCTAAAAAGCGCTCTTTACGATTTAAGCGTTTTGTTGCTTTTTGCTCTATAGGCAAATCGTTGAATACTTTACTGCTGTGTTTTACTAAAATAGAAATGATGGTTAGTGCATTTTGAAAATCGAAATCCTCACATTCTTTTACTTGATTGACATCGCCATCTTCCATAATACGAAATGCCGAAAATAGCATCATTAACCGAAATGCAATCAAGCCTAATCGTCTAATGGTTGCGATATACTCTTCGGGTTGTAGATTAATGTATTTGGTTTGTAAGGACTCAAAAAACGTGTTGAATTGCTGTTGTTGAGGTATTGTTAGTCTTACTTCAATTTCAGGATTATTTTTTAACGTTTTATATAAGCCAAGAAACTCATTTCCTAATTGTGAATAATAATCATCTAACCCTACGCTATTGTTACTTGAAAATACGTCTTTCCACGTGGGTTTTATATTCATATAGTAGAACATAAAACGACTAAACAATCCATTTTCGGCATTCGGAATTAAGGTTGCTACTTGCTTGGGTGTACCTGATAAAACTGTTGATAAACATGGTCTTTCAATATCTACATACTCTCTATCCGTTCTTCTATAGTAGCTTATTGTTTCGTGATGGAACGCTTTACGAAAACCATCACTATAATTACCATAATCGCTTTTAAAGGCTTGTGCTAAGGTGTCACCTTCGGTTTCAAAAATTAACCCTCTGCCGTCATTATCTGAAATTAATTGATAAACACCTGTTACACTATTATTGGCAGGAATGAATAACATTCTTTCGGGTGGTTTACCTGGTTTCTCCAAGTTTTCATCTTTACCCTTGTTCATATTATACGTTGCCATTTCTGTATTAAATTGTTGCTTCAGTACTTTGGCTTGTTCACGCTTTAACTTGTGTACAGGATCTACCAAATTTTTAATTTGGTTAAGTCTGCCCTTACCTGCAGATGCAGGTGCGGTAACAAATAGATATAGATTGCTAAATACTTTACGTTGGTCGTATATGCCAAATAGTTTAGGAAAACAGGCACTAAAAGCCGTTAAAGCTCCTAATAACAAAATGTCTTTTTCCTCTTGACCGCTTGCAGGATTTACAACTTGTTGTAAAAACTGCGGTAAGCTATTAAATACCTCATCTGGTATTGTTGGCATTGCTGCTTCTGGTGCATCAACAACCGTTTCAACATTTGTTGCAAGCTCGTTGTTGGTTTGTTGTTTGATGGGTTTTATACCAGACTGATGCGCATAATGGTAAAACGTTGCAATGGTAATGCCGTGACCTTTGGCATTTACACATTTATTGAATTGTTCATCACATTCTTTTGAGTCATAACCTACATAGTTTTTGCTTATGCGGTGGAAATAGTTTCTTCCTATTTCTCCATATTCTTCAGCTAAAGCAAAACCTAAATCTCTCCGAGTGGCATAATTACCTGTTATGTCCATTCCTGATTGTTCGATTGCTGAAATATAGGATTCGATGTCGTTATCGGCAACAGCAACAACTTTTGTTGTTGCGTTGTTGCTTGTTGGTTGCCGTTGTACTTCTGGAACTTCCAACCACTCTTTTGGGTTAAATATTTTGGTCATAATGCTTGGTGTCTTTTATGTAAAAAGGCTGTTGGGTCGTGTGGTAAAAAACACGCTCTGGAAACGTCTTTACCTGACTGGTCAACCTCAATGTTATAGGTGTGTTTAATATAATTGGCTACTGCCGTGAAATACTCGGAATGAGTTACTTCTGAAACATCTATTCTGATAATCCATTTTAGGCCATCACCAGATGGTGATGTAAATAGCATTTCGGTTTCAAAGTATTCATCGTTTAGCAATTGCTTTTTTAACTCTTGAAGATTTTCCAAATGGTCAAAATCAATCGTTAATAGATTGGAATGCTCTAACAAATTGTTATCGTTTCGCTTTTCAAATGTTCCTGAAAAGGTGACGTAATCAAAGCGATTCGCTTTGAATTTACGTGCTTCTTTTATATCGGTTATTGCTCTTAAATCTTCAGTAATCCTTTTGTATTTATCACTTGTGATTAATGCAAATACTTGATGTAATCGCATAGTTTCCGCAGGAAACACATTGCGAACTGGGGCTTTGAAAAAGCTACAGTATGCATACCAGGTATCGTCTGGACCATTCAACCAATCTAATTCGTCTTGTTCCTTGACTTCTAAATTGAGATGCAAAGCTTGGTTAATCTTATGCAACAATTCTTCTTCATCGGTTATTCTGAAATGGTATTGTGCAAAATCGAATACATCACCGTTAAAGGTTTTTAGTTCTGTATCTCGATGTGTTGCTATTACACCATCAATATGAATCCGTAAAGTTTCCTTTCCCCCATTAAATGGATTTCGGGTTATCCCGCAATCCCTTCCTTTTACAGAAAGGACCGTTGTATTGGGATAATACTGTCTTAACACATAGGCATAAATCTTTAAGCCGTAATGTGTTTTGTCTAAAATTGCCTCTCTACTTACTTCCATGTTGCTTGAAGTTATGGTTGTAATAGTTGTCTTGAAGCAATTGCTCAACATCAGACACTTTGTAATAAAACTTACCCTTTACTTTGCTGTAAGGAATTGTGCTGTTATCTCTTAACGTTTGCAACGTTCGCTTACTGATATGTAAGGTCTGCAATACATCTTGATTGTCTATCCACGTATCTTTTAATACTTCTGCTCTCGATTGTCGTAACAATTCGACACGTGCTTTTAAGTCCTTTATTTCTTGTGAGAGTGACAAGAGTAAATCGATTATTTCTGTCATAACTTCACCGCTCCTTTCTTAATTAAGTAATCGGCAGCTTGCTGCTCGATTTCATCTTGCGAATCCATACGGTTACGAAGTAACCAATGGTCTAATTCTACTCTGTTGAAATAAATTTTCTTACCATTCGGTTTATAGTGTGGAATAGCTCCCGTACTTGTGAGTTTATACAAGTGCGATTGGGAAAGTTCTAAATACTTACAAGTTTCATTGAAATTCAATACTTCCTTTTGCATCGTTTGTTGAGCTTCCAACAATTTTTCGATGCGGTCTAAACGGTCTATAATATTTGAGTCCATTTAATTTCGTTTTAAAATAAAAAATGGACTTCTGCGCAAAAGTCATCCCTGATTATCAGGAACGTTTGCAAGATTGTAAAATAGCTTTGGTAGTGAAGTAAAGAGAAGAATTGGTATTGCTAATCGCTTGTTTTACAAGTGATTAAAAAGTATTGGTATTAACTTTTGGTATTATAGATAGATAATACCACATTAGAATTTATAAGAAAAATAGATGTACTGACCTTATATTTTAATTTCGGTTTTATAATCGTAACCTATTTTATGTAACCATTTCAGTAATAAATCCCATTGAGGTTCTATCCATTGAGAACATAAACGATAGTGTCCGCAATATATATCCCTTTTATAGTAACGAGAGCGTCCATATTGGTCATTTGTATCTCTATTTTGGTTTCTCAAAACTTCAAAATTAAGGTTAAAATGTTCTTTGGAATACACGAGATTTTGAAGATTATTAATTTCTGTAGCAGTAATGAAGTTTTTATTGAAGGCATCTTTAAAACAATACTGAACGAATTGGCCAATTAACATATTTGAAACCATTCTTTTATCTGTATCTACTCTATTCCTAATTTTAATAGTTTTTGAGGTAATCGTGTTTTCTGATTTCACTCTGTTATCCAATTGTAACAACTTTACTGACCGCGAAAACAATTCCATAGTATCACTTTCATTATTCGTGTTTTTTATCAATGGGTCAACAATGTTTTCGTAAAATTCATCATTTGAAATAAAGTCAATAGTTATATTTTCATCTTCAATTAATTCTTTTGCTTTTTCTATTAAATCGTCAATTACTACTTGATTCGCATAATGTGTTTTTGGTGTAATGAAGTAAGAATTGAACTTTTCATATTCATTAAAGTATGATTGCATTATAAAGATTGTTCTAAAAATTTTCTTTATAATTCTAAAAGCAGTTTCTTCTTTGCTACCATAATTTAATCCAGCAGTATGGAAAGCAACATCAATACCAAACCCTGTATTTTCAGCTGTATTAATTCCTAATACATCAATTTCG
>CAYMDB010000115.1:0-8706 GCA_964388865.1 uncultured Flavobacteriaceae bacterium | reverse complement strand
TTGAAGATAATCATCTGATTGGGGATTTGCTTGTAATGTGGGCATCTCCTTCGGCGCTTCCAAATTGCCTATAAAACGTTTAGGATTTTTATAATCTAAATAGAAATCTACGGTGATATTTTTTCGCGCCAATTCAAGAGTGACAAGGCTATCCACCATGTTAACATCGAGCGTGTCATTATTTATTGAAATCACTATTTTAGAAGTTAAACTTTCAATACTTTTTAACTTCACGTCGTTTTTTAATCCTTTAAGACTATCCGTTCTAGCTTTATTCTCTTTAATGGAGTTTGGAGGTTTAGATCGTTCAGCATTCCTTTTTTCCATAGAATCTATTTGAATACCTCTTAAAACAGTAATACCTTCGATAGTACCAATATCTATGGAATCGTTAAAATTGAACTCGCGTTTAGTCTCGTTGATACCTTTGAGAAAGGACTCAAATTGGCCTCCTTCCTTAAGTATATCCCTACCCGAATCCCCTTCAAAATAAACACCCACTGTTGTTCGTTCGGCTAATGCCGCATAATAATCATCAACCGCTTTGTCTAAGCTAACCTGTACATCATTGATAAGCTGTTGTTTATTGGTCTGGTAGTTTTTATAATTCCAATAGACTTGAATTCCTATCGTTGCAACAATGACAGCAACAATGACATATAAGATGTACTTGTATCGTTTATCATTCATAAGTCAAATGTATAACCTTTAAACAAGGTAATGCTAAACGCTTAACACACGTTAACACTCGTTAACTGAAAGTAAACAATAGTTTTGAGATATTTGCGGTGTCATAACCCTAAAACAATAAAAATCATGAGTAAACATTTAATTACAAGTTTAGCCTTGTTGATCTCACTAGCCGGATTTAGTCAGTCGCTATCTGGCAAAGGATCAATTAACCAAAACGTAACCAGGGTTGAAAACTTAGCGGTCACCGTAACTGTGGGTTCAGCCGAAGAACTCAAATCTGTTTTTAAAGTTGAGGATATTAAAGACTTACTGGAAGAATCAAGTAAAGATGAAAGCATCTCTTTTAAGATGATCTGCAATAAAAAAGACCAATCCACTGGTGTGGAATCTCAGGTGTCTTATAAAGTTGAAGGCAATTCTGATGAGAGTGCGCAATTTTTAAAAACCGTTAAAAAAATAAAAACCGCAGCCCTCAAATATTACGAGGACAAAAAATAAATTCATCAATCAAATGACAACAGTTATCAAAATTCTAGTCTTGGCAGTAACAACAGTTTTAACTTCTGCTTATGCACAAGACTTTCAAGGCGTTGCCACCTACAAAACGCAGCGCAAAATAGACGTTAAAATGGATAGCACTCAGATGAATTCTGAAATGCAAACCAAAATGATGGAGATGATGAAAAAGCAATTTCAAAAAACCTATACCCTCACTTTTGATAAATCTACGTCTATTTACAAAGAGGAGGAACGTTTGGACCAACCACAGGTTGGCGGTGGATTTCAGATGCAATTAGCTGGAGGAGGCGAAGATGCACTATTCAAAAACACCACAACCAACCACTATGTCAATCAACGAGAAACCATGGGTAAAATCTTTTTAATTAAAGATGAACTCCAAAAAATCGATTGGAAATTGGAGTCCGACAGCAAATACATTGGAGACTATCTCTGCTTCAAAGCGAGCTATACTAAAAGGATTGAGGTCTCTAAATCCTTTTCAAGTAGTGGCTCTACGGTAAAAGAAGATGATGAAGAAAAAGCACCCGAATTTAAAGAGCGCACAATAACCGCTTGGTACACACCTCAAATTCCTGTTAGTCATGGCCCCCATATTTATCAAGGTTTACCCGGACTTATATTAGAAGTCAATGATGGAAAACTAACCATTCTGTGTAGCAAAATAGTGCTCAACCCTGAAGATAAGGTTACTATTGAAGAACCCACCAAAGGAAAGGAAGTTAATCAAGCCACATACAATGCTATTATGGAAAAGAAAACCAAAGAAATGCTAGAACGTTACGCACCTCGTAAAGGAGGCAATAAAGGAGAAGGTATCGAAATTAGAATTGGAGGATAATTATTTATAGCACACTGATTTTTAAAATTGTAAACGTCGTATTCCGTGTTAATATTTTGATAAAGCATCACCAAGTGTTTAATATTAAGTTAAATTTGTTAAACAGTTGTTAATCAAAAATCGACACATCATGAAATCACTCCTCTTAAAAATTACGGGTTTAGCACTTGCTCTATTTGTTTCTTTCGGGTTTTTTACGACTAAAAATCAAACAGACAAAGCCCAAGAGTTTCAAGGAAAGGCCATTTATTTTTCAAAATCAACTTTAGAGTTAGGAAATTGGGGAGCACGAATGAGTGAGGCACAAAAAAAGCAAATTGCAGCACGACTTCAAAACAGACTAGAAAAAACTTACATTCTCAACTTTAATAAAGCGGAATCGGTGTTTTATGAAGATGAAAAATTAGATGCAATGTCTGGCGCAACAGATTCATGGGGTAAAAACTTTTCACCAGGACGACAATATAAAAACGTTAAAGTCAATAGTCAGATTCAAAATCAGGAATTTTACGGCAAACAGTTTTTGGTAAAAGATCAATTACAACCGATAGCCTGGAAAATGGGTTCAGAAACCAAACAAATTGGAAACTATAGCTGTTTTAAAGCCACGGCTTCCGTACCAACTAACGCCTTAACTTGGTATAATTTTTCTTGGGATCGCTTGCAAAATCCGATAGAGGCCTCAGCAGATTCTACTGCTGTTGAACCTGAAGCGGCAGCCATTAAAATGACCGAAATAGAAGCTTGGTACACTCCGCAGATTCCTGTGAGTCATGGGCCTTTAGAATACTGGGGACTTCCGGGATTAATTTTAGAGGTGAGTGCCGATAATACCACCATGCTGTGTTCTAAATTAGTTTTGAATCCGGAAGAAACTATTGAAATTGAAGCCCCAAATAAAGGTAAAGTCGTGTCTAAAAGTGAATATCAGACCATTATTACTGAAAAAATGAAAGAATTTAGAGATAACCGCGGCAGGAGTCGTGGTTAATTTTCTTAACACAAGTTTAACTTGATGCGGTTTAACTTTCAAGGTCTTTTGTAGTCTTATAAACCATAACCCATCGCGATGTTAAGATCATGATTTTAAAAATGTCATGCTTTCATCAACACTCACGTAGATAACACGAATTAAAAAAATGAAATTACAGCACCTAAAAATTATCAGTCTTACCGCAGCATGTTTCTTAAGTTCCATTCTCTTTGCTCAAGATTTTCAAGGCAAAGCCTATTACCAGACTAAAACCACAATGGATTTGGGAGAATGGGGCGGCCGAGAGATGAGTCCAGATCAAAAAAAACGTATCGAAGAGCGCATGAAAAGCTTTCTCGAAAAAGTGTACATTTTAACTTTTAACAGAGAAGAATCCATCTATAAAGAAGACGAAAAACTTGAAGCACCCGGTGGTGGTGGCAGTCGATTTGGAGGTTTTGGAAGCAGTTTTACAGCGGGTCCGAAATACAAAAATGTAAAGTCCAAAGAAGTGATACAAGACCAAGAGTTTTTTGGAAAGCAGTTTTTAATTAAGGACGATCTAAAAACTCTAGAATGGAAAATGGGAACGGAAACCAAAATGATTGGTCAATATACCTGCTTTAAAGCCACAGCAACAAAAACTGTAGATGAATTCGACTGGAGAAGTATGAGAAGACGAAGCGACGACACTACGACCGACAAAACGAAAAAAGAAAAAGATGCTATCAAAACAGCCGATACTGCAGATGGTAAATCTAACGATCCTATGAGTGAAATCGAAATACCTAAAACCATAGACGTTGAGGCCTGGTACTCTCCGCAAATACCCGTAAATCAAGGTCCGGATAATTACTGGGGTTTACCTGGATTAATTTTAGAGATAAACGCCGACCGCACCACGATTTTATGTACCAAAATCATATTGAACCCCGAGCAAAAAGAAACGATTGAACAACCAACCAAAGGGGAAGTCGTTACTCAGGCGGAATACACAGAAATCATTACCAAAAAAATGCAAGAGATGCGCGAGATGTACGGTGGACGAAATCGCGGTAGACGCAACTAGACCCAACGCAGATCGAAATTTGGTTTGGCCTGTGCTGTGACAAAACACAGGCCTAAGACAATTCCAAAAACAAGCCATCAAAAAACAAACAAACCGTTATAGATGAAATATTTAGTTATGCTACTTTTTGTAGTCGTTACAAGCAGTTCTTTCGCTCAACTTAAAATGGAAGGTATTGTAAAAGACAGCATTGGCACCCCTTTAGAACTGGCCAACGTCATCGCCATCAATCAAGAATCAAACACTTTAGAATCTTATGCCATTACCAATAACCAAGGTAAATACACCCTAGCCCTTGGAAAAAACCACAGCTATAAAATTCAAATCAGTTATATCGGTTTAAAAACGTCCGAGGCGACGGTCACTACCCAAGAGGCCAACATTACAAAAGACTTCACCTTATTTCCAGACACCTCCTTAGATGCGGTTGAGCTCACCTATGAAATGCCCGTAACGGTAAAAGGAGACACTCTGATTTATAATGCAGATTTCTTTAAGAACGGCTCGGAACGCAAATTAGAAGACGTATTAAAGAAGCTTCCAGGAGTAGAGATTAATGCCGACGGGCAAATAGAAGTTGAGGGCAAAGTGGTGAATAAGCTTATGGTGAACGGCAAGGACTTTTTTGACGGTGACACTAAACTGGCTACCAAAAATATTCCTTCAAACGCTGTAGATAAAGTACAAGTTTTACGAAATTATGCTGAAGTAGGCCAATTAAGAGGCGTACAAAACAACCAAGATAATGTCGCCATCAATATTAAGCTTAAAGAAGGGAAAGAAAACTTTTGGTTTGGTGATGTAACTGCTGGTGGTGGCGTAGCCCCATCTCCAAATGATGAGCTCTATCTAGTGCAGCCCAAATTATTTTACTACAGCCCGAAATACACCTTAAATTTTATAGGGGACTTTAACAACATTGGCGAAGTTGCCATCACCAATAGAGACTTAAGAAATTTTGGTGGCGGTTTTAGACGACCGAGTAACAACAGCGGAACAAACATCAATCTTGGCGATAACGGCCTTGGAGGTTTAACGAGTATCGCCAGAGCACAAGAGGTCGTTACCAAGCTGGGAGCAACAAATTTCAGTTATTCGCCAAACAAAGCTTTAGACCTCAGTGGGTTTGTAATATACAATAGTAGCCGATTGCGGACGAGAGAAGTGAGTTTTATAGATTATATTGAAGTTGAGGATGACCCAACAACACCCATTGACGAATCGGCTGGATTGCCACCAGACGAACGCACCGATCAAACGGGTAGAGAAGCCACGAACCAAGGTATCGCCAAATTAAGTGCCACCTACAAGCCTAATGTGAATAATCAATTGAACTATGATATTTTAGGTCGGATTTCTGATGACCAAGAACGACAAAACTTATTTTCTACAGTAGTTGGAAATACGAATGAACTAAAGGAGGCAAAACCCTTTAGCATCAATCAGAATGTGAATTACTATTACACGCTCAATGACACTAATATTTTCGCCTTTGAAGCACAGCATTTAATAAAAGATGAAGATCCTTTTTACAACGCTTTACTCGTTAATGATCCTAACAATAATAATGAGGCAGACCCGAGTAATAGAGATGCTTTTGATACTACTGCGGCGGGATTAGGATTCGATCAAAATCAGTCTGAATACAACATCAATCAAGATCAGCGCATCAAATCGAATCAATTAGATGCAAAACTCGACTATTACAATATTTTGAATGCTAAGAGTAATATCAATCTCACTTTGGGTACCATTTTAAGTAACCAACAATTCAACTCAAACCTCTTTCAGTTTTTAGATGATGGCAGTTCATTTAACCCAACACCAACTTTTAACGAGGGAAGAGCTACCAATGCTATCGAATATAATTTCAGCGATATATATGTTGCCGCACGCTACCGGTTTAAGACCGGTAAATTTACCTTTACACCAGGTGTTTCCTTTCATGCCTATGGCAATAAAAATACGCAGTTTGGAACTACTTACGAGGACAATTTTTTTAGAGTGATGCCCGAGTTCGAAACGATTATTCAATTTAAGAAAAGTGAAAGTTTAAGGCTGCGCTATAACATGCGTAATACTTTTACAGATGTGACGAGCTTGGCAGAAGGCTTGGTGTTAAATAGTTTTAATAACATTCAATATGGCGCCCCAGAATTACAAAATGCTTTATCGCATAACGTGAGTCTGTTTTACAGCAGCTTTAATTTATTTAATTACACCAATGTATTTGCAGGTGCCAATTACAGTAAGAATATAGACCAAATTAGATCGCTTACTAATTTTGAAAGCGTCATAAGAACCAGCACCTTTTTTAATTCGCAATTCGCAGATGAAAGTGCATCGGTTTTTGGTCGCGTGCAGCGGACGTTCGGTAAACTAAGAGCAAGCCTCAGAACCAATTTTAATTATAGCAAAATAAATCAATTTATTCAAGGCACAGCATCCTTAAACGAAAGCTTCTCTCAAAGTTACACACCAGAATTACGCACTAATTTTAGAGAAGCACCCAATGTAACTTTAAGGTATAACTATAAGGTTAGTGACAACAACCAAGGAGCTAACACTACGAAATTTATTACCAGAGCACCTTCCATAGAATTTGATGCTTACATCTGGGACGCTTTAACATTTGTAACCGACTTTGCATATAACGAACAGGAGAGCAATGGCCAACTACAAACTTTTAAAACATGGAATGCCTCATTACGTTATAGAAAAGATAGAGATGCAAAATGGGAATATTCACTGAGAGCTTCAAATATATTAGACATTGATTCTAATATTAGTAACGGTGCTGGTACTATTTCTGTATTTAGTTCAGAAACCTTTGTGCAACCACGATTTGTGACTTTTAGGTTGACTTATACCTTGTAGATTAAAAAAAATTGAATCCATAAAAACCCTCATGAGCTCATATACATGAGGGTTTTTAATTTTTTTTTAAACACATTTGATCGCCTCTTGTTGTGGTTGCTAGGACACCCAAAATGAAATCAAAAATATCGTCAATATAACATTTTTAGTAAATGATGAATTTTATGATTTTAATTGTCGAAAACAGAAAAAAAACATCTCTAATTTTGGCTTAGTGTAGACTTAGAGTTGTGATAACTATTTCACCACAAAGGCACGAAGGGCACAAAGGTTTTTCCCTGTGTTCTCTGTGACGCTGTGGTTTCTTTTTTACCACAAAGGCACAAAGTGCACAAAGTCTTTCTCCGTGTTCGCTGTGACGCTGTGGTTTATTTTTCACCACAAAGGCACAAAATGCACAACGTTTTGTCTCCGTGTTCTCTGTGTCTCTGTATTTTAGTTTTCACCACAAAGGCACAAAGGCACAAGATTTTGTCTCCGTGTTCACTGTGACGCTGTGGTTTATGTTTTACCACAAAGGCACAAAGGGCACAAAGTTTTGTCTCAGTGTTCTCTGTGACGTTGTGGTTTAGTTTCCACCACAAAGGCACGAAGGACACAGCGTTTTGTCTCCGTGTTCTCTGTGTCTCTGTGGTTTAGTTTTCACCACAAAGGCACAAAGGGCACAGCGTTTTTTCTCAGTGTTCGCTGTGGTAAATAAAAAATGTATTCAGTGATTATAAATACCCATTCAGAATTCTTCTAATTCCATTTTTAAGTAATATCGCTTGTTTCCGTTGCTAGGACACCCAAAATGGAATCAAAAATATTGTAAATTACACTCTTTTAATACGTTATGAATTTTATGATTTTAAATTGTCGAAAACAAGACAACGATTTTTGAACCCATAAAAAAACCCTCATGAGCTCATGTTCATGAGGGGTTTTAATATTTTATTTAAACGCGTTTGATGGTCTGCCTTTAGGTCTATACTACGCTGTTTATTTTCTTCTTTTGCTCTCCCGAAGCTTCAGGAGGAACACATTGATTTCTCAGCTAAACATGAACGCAGCGCAACTAATAGCGAATCTACCTAAACCTAGCTATTCTTTTGTAATATCTATACGTTCAATCACTTTTAGAACATCACCAGCATCGTTTTTTAAAGTAGCTTCAAAAGCGTTTAACTCGCTTTCAACCTCAGCTTTGGTACCTTCGAAAACAACAACTTCAGAAACTTTTTTTCCATCTTTTTGAGTTGTGAAATTTACCGTGGCTTTTGCTATATCTTCGGAAGTCATTGTCATTTCAACTGAAAACTCATCCTCAGTAGTTGTCATTGCCGTCTCAAGGGTATGACCGCCTAAAATCGGTGCGATCACCAAGCCAATTAAACAGGTTAATTTAATTAAGATGTTCATTGAAGGTCCGGAAGTATCTTTAAAAGGATCACCTACGGTATCCCCTGTAACAGCAGCCTTATGTGCTTCAGAGCCTTTGTAAGTCATTACACCATTAATTTCAACACCCGCTTCAAAGGATTTTTTAGCATTATCCCAAGCTCCACCGGCATTATTTTGAAAAATAGCCCATAACACACCCGATACTGTTACACCGGCCATATAACCCCCTAACATTTCGGCAATAGCCAAGTTATTCATTCCAAATAACATCGGTAAGAAGGCAATAACTAAGGGGAAGCCAATAGTTAACAAGCCTGGTAAGACCATTTCTTTAAGCGAGGCTTCAGTTGA
>CAYMDB010000114.1:0-8707 GCA_964388865.1 uncultured Flavobacteriaceae bacterium | reverse complement strand
TTTTCTAACTCTTCTTTGTAATCTTCTGTTGTTGTATCTCCCTCTACGTAGGTTAACACATTTAATTTATCTACAGATTCATAGGCTTGTCGCTGTTCATCGGTTAACGCTACATGATCTATACTAATAAAACTTGAAGGGACATCAAAGGACGCAAATCCAGGTTTTAACTCGTTGTCTACGAAGTAGGTTTGTAATGTTGGCCCTTGGTTGCAACTTGTAAAAGCTGCAACCAAAAGCAACATCATTGTTGATTTTTTGATTAATTGTATCATTATTTTTTATTTTTCTTTGCGGATGCTTTCTTTAATTGTTCGCCACCTGGCACATTCATTTGATTGGTCAATTCAGAAATTTGTCTCAAATCAATATTTCCAGTCAATGATAAAACCACAGTTTCAAACTCACGCTTCTCACCATTGATTTCAATATCTTCTCGTTTGGTCATTTCTTTAAGTCCTGAAATAAACATTAATAACTCTTTTACGTGATTTTCATCTTTTCCCTCTTTTACATAGAAATTAACGGTTTGATTACCGTCTTTAATACGCATTAACTCTTCTAGTTTCGATGATTTTAAGTGGCTCGCAACAGCCGATTTCATATCTGAGGATATTTTTTCATCTCCAGTAGTAAAAACCTTAAATCCTGTAATATTATTTGCCATTTCTACCAATTCCTTGGCTTTTGGGTCGTCCAAATCCATACCCATAGTGGCTAACATTTTAAACATTTTCTGATTTAAAATTACCGAGGTGACTTCATCAAGGCCTTCAAATTTGTCAAATACACTCTGACTAAATCCGTTTACCGACATAAGCATTACTGCTAGTATTACTGTTACTTTTTTCATGATTTTTTTTTTATTGTTCAGGTTTAATTCTTTAATAATTTATTTGTGGTTTTACTTAATTCTTTAACATGATTAGCTTTTTCAAGGCCAATATTAAAATTTTCTGAAGCTAGACTTAAGGCGTTTAAACTGGAAGCTCCATCGTTAAAATTATGAGACAACATCGCTAAAGCTTCTTTGGCTTCTAAATACATTTGCTGCTCTTCTGTTGTGTAATCTGCTAGTGTTTTTGGCTGATTATTAAATGTTGGAAACAAAAACCCCAGCATGATAACAGCAATCGCTGCGACAGAAATCCACTGATAGCGTCTTCTCTTAGTCCACAAACCATCAGATTGCAAAGGAAGCTCCTTAGTATACTGTTCTTGTTTAGCCTGTGAAAAGTACTGAAACAAAGGCTTGTATTGTTCTAAATGTGGCGACACTTCATCACTTGCGAAGTAGTCCTTTAATTGCGCTTCTTCTTTAAGTGTGGTCTCAGCATTGTTATACTTTTCTATTAACTTTTCGATATTATTTAATACCATAATGATGTGTATTAGTTAATTTTTCTCTTATTGTTTTTCGCGCTCTTGATAAATTGACTCGTATGGCCGTTTCATTCATGTTTAGCATTTCAGCAATTTCTACAAAATCGTATTCTTCAATATCTCGTAACTGCACTATTATTTTTTGTTGCTCTGGTAAATCTTCCATTATTTTAGATACCCAGTCCATACTATCTCTAGCTTCTACCTGCTTTTGTAATGAGGAACTGTTATCCGTATAATTACTGTGTACTATTTTTAAATTTTGAGCCTGTTTCGATTTTAGTCGATCTAAACAAAAGTTCTTCGTCATGGTCATTGAAAAGGCTTCAACATTTTTGTAATCACCAATCTTTTGTTTGTTATTCCATAATTTCAACAAGATCTCTTGCGTCGCATCTTCCGCTTCCTCGCGAGATACTAGTAATCGTTTTGCTAAACGAAACACTTTATCCTTAAATGGCATTACTAGGCCTAAAAATTCTGCCTGCTTCATTACTAATTTGATTGGTGGTTAAAGTCGGTTATTAGTCGCCCTCGTAATTACGACGATACACATTAGATTTTGTTACAAAGTTTTTTTATTCATAATAATGTCAGTAAATTTAACGTTTACTTACGGATGTGAAAAATTGCTTTAAAAGAGTACCATGAAAACGATTAAAACCATAATAATAGCCAGTATTGCGCTTTTTACCGTTACCAGCTGTTTTGAAGATTTAGACGACAATGCCATTGCCACTTCAGAAATTAATGATTTCGTCTGGAAAGGAATGAATGCAGTTTATCTTTATAAACCCGAAATTCCAGATTTAGCCAACAATCGGTTTGCGTCAGTTGAGGCTTATGCGACCTATTTAAATTCTTTTGAAACCCCAGAAATACTATTTGAATCGCTAAAGTATTTACCCCAATCTGTGGATAGATTCAGTAGAATATTTTCAAATTACTTCGATTTACAGAACCTCTTACAAGGCACAACTTTAAGTAATGGACTTGAATTTAATTTATATCTAGTTCCGGGAAGTCAAACGGAAGTTTTTGGTGCAATTACCCTTGTGTTAAATAACAGTGTTGCGGCTAACTCTGGCCTACAGCGCGGCCAAATTTTTAGAGCTGTTGACGGCACTGAGCTTACCACTGATAACTTTAATTCTTTGTTGAGCCAAACTTCATACACATTGAATTTTGCAAATTATGATACGAATGGAACACCTGAATTAGGGGATGATACTGTAACATTAACTGACGAAAACACCAGTTTAACTAAAGTAGCATATACAGAAAATCCTGTGCATAAAATCGAAATATTAAATGCAGGTACCGCAACTGTTGGGTACCTAATGTATAACAGTTTCAATGCTAATTTTAATGAAGCTTTAAACACTGCTTTTGGTCAATTTCAAGCTGCTAATATTGACGAATTAGTTATCGATTTAAGATATAATGGTGGAGGCTCCGTGCAAACCGCCGCTTACTTGGGCAGTATGGTTACAGGTCAATTTACAGGTGATATATACTCAAAGTTATTTTATAACGAAAACTTAAGTGAAAATGATAGGAACTTTCTTTTTACAAGTAGCATAGAAAACGGCAGTGCCATAAACAGTCTTAATCTCTCAAAGGTATATGTGTTAACCACAAATAGAAGAACGGCATCAGCCAGTGAGTTAGTTATAAATAGTTTAAACCCTTATATCGATGTGGTTGTCATTGGCGAAAATACCGTTGGTAAAACTCAAGCATCTGTAACCGTATATGACTCACCTACATTATTTTCTGAAGATAACATCAATCCAAGTCATACTTACGCCATGCAACCTCTTATTGCAAATTCTACAAATGTAAACGACCAACTTGTGCCACCTAATGGCTTAACACCAGATATAGAAATAACAGAGAAATCGTATCAACTCGGTGTTTTAGGCGATAGTAATGAGCCACTGCTCGCCGCAGCTTTAGCAGACATCTTAGGGATGAACCGTTCTATTCCTCTTTACACAGTACCAACAGAGCCTATTGACGCTCACAGATTAGAATCTCCTCTTTCTCAAGACATGTATATCGATTAAAAAGAGGGGCTGTGTAAAAAGTTAGCTTTTATGAACATTGTCGCCCTGCCGTCACGTTAAATTAATATTTAAAGTTTCAAGAAAGCACCTTTAGAAACAAGACAAGATGCTCCAAAATAAGACGTTAAATTCACGCGACAGCCCTAGAAATGATAAAATCTATTTCTTTTTACACAACTCCCTTATTCTGACTTTTACAAATTAAGATTAAAACCGAAGTTTACTCCCCTACCTCTTGTCGTAAATCCAAAAAGTTCCTGGTAATTCTCGTTAAAGATATTAGTAACGTTTGCAAATACCGTCATTTTATTACTTAAGATTCTGTGACTCAAATAAAAATCTAACAACCCGAAAGATTCTAGCGTTATTAAATCATTGGTAAAGGTTTCACTATTATAAACCGAATCTTCCCTATCATCATTGTACTGATATGATAAACTCACTAAAGTAGTTTCACAAAGTTGATAATCTAAACGCGCATTCACTTTTATTTCAGGAATTCTTAAGCTTAAATCTTCATTTAATTTGGTGTAGGTGGCATTCAAGTTTAAATTTAAATCCTTCAAAATTTTCGCTTGGCCAACAAATTCAATACCACTTGCTGTAAAGGATTTCTCTACATTTTTGTACTGATACACAAAGTTTCCTGTATCGATAAAATCTATAAAATTGTCTTCATTTCTACTAAAATACACCACACTGAAAGTCGCTCGGTCTTTTACAGACAGCTCTGCCCCTACTTCAATAGTCTGATTTTCCTCTGGTTTCAACTCTGCATTGCCATATGAAGGCTCAAATAATTGGTATAAGGACGGAGCAATAAACGCCGTGCTGTAGCTTGCCATTCCTTTCAGATAACCAAAATTTGTTTCTTTTATAAAAGACGGATTGAGACTATACACCAAATGACTGCCGTATTCACTGTGATTATTAAGACGAGCTCCAGCATTTACATTCAATCCAAAATCTGAAACATAGACCACGTTGGCATACGGGTCCGTTATGGTCAAAGTGGCATTCTCAGGATTTATAGCCTGACTAAAATCAGATTCTCCAAATGGAATTGAAAAACTTTCCATTTTATTGTTCTGAAAATTCACACCCAAAACGGTATAAAATTTATCATTAAAATTATAGCGGTTAAAAGCATCCACAACGATGTTCTGTGCGTTAAATTTTGAGGGAAAACTAGAAATGATATCTCGATCAATATCACTGTAAGCAGCATTGATATTCAATTGCCCTTTGTTATACCTAAACTCTGGTGACACACCAATTCTGTATTGCTTTGAAATGGACTGGTTATCAGCATCCACTCTGTTAAAGCTATCATCAAAATTGGTTTTAAACTTATCAAAACTTCCATAAGTATCCAGCTGAAAGGCTTTGCTAAATTTATATCCTAATTTTATAGTTCCGTTATAACTGTTAAAGGCATCTGATTCTGTACCGTTTTCGATTGCAGATAAACCATCTGTAAATTGCTGTCCGAAGCTGGCCAAATAGCTGAATTTACCTTGACTTCCATTTACAGATACACTATTTCTAAAGTCTTCGATGGCATAATTATTCTCATCTGATGACTGATTCGTGCCAACTGTACTTCTCAAGTTTAACTTAAAGGGTTCTTCTGATGCTGTTTTCAATTTAATATTAATCACAGCTGTTGCAGCACCGGTGCCATAGAGTGTACTCGATGATCCTTTTAAAATCTCAATAGATTCCACTTGGTCTGCATGGAGTAAACGCAAATCGTAGTCATTAGCAATTTCTGAGGCATCTGTAACCTGAATACCATCAATAAGCACTAAAACCTGACGATTACGACCACCACGCACAAAGTAGCCTAAATTCTGACCAGCGTTACTTCGCACACCATTGACTTCAACGCCAGCAGTCCTTCCAATAATTTCAGCGATAGACTGCCCTTGTAATTTTTCTAAATCCTCTGAGGTGATTTTAGTAATCACCTTACCAGAGTTTTCACGTTTAAGCTGAAATCTAGAATCGGTAACAACCACCTCACTTAATTGTTCAACTTTTGTAGAATCGGTTCCGATACGTATCGGTTGGTTTTGTGAAAAACCAGTGTAGAACATACCCATACAGAGCATGCTACAAAACAGTTTTGTTTTGTTCATTTTAAATTTTAATTGCTCGAGAACATACAGCGAACTATACGTAAACTTTTATCCCGAAAGTTTGACTTCTATGTTGAAATTGGCAGGTCTCCTGACTCGTTTTTTGTTAAATTACCTTCCCAAGAATCGTATTTACAAGTCAACGTTTTGTTAGACATTGCAATTTCTCAGTGGTTTTGAAGTATGTAACAACTCTAATTTGAGATACTGAAATTAATTCAGCATAAAACTTACAGTTGCGGGAACAGTTCAAGAATGAAGCATTTCAATTTTTAGTATTGAAGCGCTTTTCACTTGATTCCCTTTTAATTCATTCGGTTAAAGAATGAAACCTAATTTCACGACAAAAATATAATTTAAAATGAGTTTAAAAATGAAAAGGCTTACTTTTTCTTATTCATTTTATAGATGAGATAAATAAAGCCTATTAAAAAATGTGCAATGATTATTCCTGCAACGATATATAGTGTTAAATTTGAATTTCCTCTCATGACGGTGGTTTTATCAAAATTACTAGATCTGAGAAAAACCCTCAGTTACAAAGGTTACATATGAAAGTTATACCATTCTTATTTCTATTTTTTATGCTTTATGCATGTAAAAATGAGACTAAACCCGAAGCTATTGTCGCAGACAAGACTGAACCATTAGAATTAAAATATGCGGAAGGCTTTAAGGTTACAAAGTCTGAGCAAAGCACCACTCTAGAGATTATAAAAGCTTGGCCTAAAGCCGAAAAAAAATATAATTATTTGTTACTTACAAAAAATCAAGCCTCGAAAATTACTTACAATAAGGCGGATTACGACGCTGTAATAATCACACCAATAACAAAAACTGTGGTAACCTCCACAACCCATATTCCTGCCTTAGAACTTTTAAATGCTGAAAAAACCTTAATTGGTTTTCCAGGTACAGATTATATATCTTTAGAACGCACTCGGAATCGTATCAGTGAAGGCAACATACGAGAGCTCGGAAAAAATGAAGGCATCAATACTGAAGTGTTATTAGAATTAAATCCGGATGTCGTCATTGGTTTTGGCGTCGATGGCGTTAACAAAACGTTCGAAACCATAAAAAAAGCGGGGATTCCTGTGATTTATAACGGGGATTGGGCGGAATCTTCGGCCTTAGCTAAAGCGGAATGGATTAAATTTTTCGGTGTGCTTTTCAACAAAGAAAAAGAAGCTGATTCTATTTTCAACCGCATTGAAGCCGATTATCTCGAAGCAAAAGCCATTGCCAAACAAGCCAAAACACAGCCAACTGTTTTAAGCGGAGCTATGCACAACGATGTATGGTATTTGCCAAATGGTGCTAGCCCGGAAGCGCAATTTTTAAAGGATGCCAATGTCAATTATCTTTGGAAAGATACCGAAGGCAACGGAAGCCTCGCCCTGAGTTTTGAAGCTGTTTTGGAAAAAGCAAAAGATGCCGATTTATGGTTGAGCCCGTCATATTACAGAAGCATGAATCAGCTTGAAGAAGCGAATTCACTTTACACAAAATTTGAAGCCTTTAAAACAAAAGACATCTACAGTTTTACCAATAGCACTGGTGAAACTGGTGGAGTCTTGTATTACGAATTAGGAACCGCAAGACCCGATTTAGTATTGAAAGATTTAATTAAAATTTGTCACCCAGAATTGCTTCAGGATTACACACCGTATTTCTTTAAACGACTTAATTAATTGGTGAATCAAAAAACATATCGACTTCAATTTCTCGGACTTGTACTTCTTTTACTATTTTGCTTTTTTGTAAATATTAGTCTTGGCTCGGTGAGCATTCCCTTAAAAAATATTTTCGGGAGTCTTTTTGGCACTGTTGAAAATACCACGTGGCAAATCATCATTACAGAATTTAGATTACCCAAAGCCATCACTGCTATTTTAGTAGGTTCCGGACTAGGTATTTCTGGTTTACTAATGCAAACCTTGTTTAGAAATCCACTTGCCGGTCCTTTTGTGTTGGGTATCAGTTCTGGCGCAAGTCTGGGTGTCGCTTTGGTGATTTTGGGTTCAGGCCTTTTTGGTGGATTTTTTGCTACTGCTTTAGTTTCTAAATGGAGCGTGGTTGTTGCGGCGAGTTTAGGAAGTTTTTTGGTCTTGTTGGCCGTTTTGGCAGTTTCAAGTAAGGTTAGAGATACCATGGCTATCCTCATTATAGGA
The DNA here is from genome assembly GCA_964388865.1 of uncultured Flavobacteriaceae bacterium. Taxonomy (GTDB): domain Bacteria; phylum Bacteroidota; class Bacteroidia; order Flavobacteriales; family Flavobacteriaceae; genus Winogradskyella. The sequence continues at coordinate 940 of CAYMDB010000114.1, read as the reverse complement.
CTTATGTTTGGCAGTATAACCGCAGCTGTAGTAAGTGTGCTATCTTATTTTAGCTCTGCTGAACAACTACAACAATACATTTTTTGGGGCTTTGGGAGTCTAAGCAACCTTTCATGGGATGAACTTTTAATTTTCTTCGGAATTTATGCAGCCGGAATCTTGATGAGTATCGTTTCTATAAAAAGTTTAAACAGCCTTTTATTAGGAGATAATTATGCTAAAAGTTTAGGTTTGAATTTGAAACAAAGTCGACTCACAATAATTATAGCCACCAGTTTAATCGCAGGAACAATAACAGCTTTTGCTGGTCCGATTGCATTTATCGGTCTGGCAATTCCACATTTAACCCGACAAATTTTTAAAACCTCAAATCATAAAGTATTACTGCCAGCGGTATTTTTATTTGGCGCGATTGTGATGTTAATTTGCGATAGTATTGCACAAGTACCAGCAAGCGATTATACCTTACCTATAAATGCCATAACAGCTTTGGTTGGTGCGCCTGTGGTGATTTGGTTATTAGTGAGACAAAAGAAAATGATGTTTTAAAATAAGGAGACCTGTCAGGTTTCAAAAACCTGACAGGTCTTAACATAAATTAATGAACGAAAACAATCAACATACCATCTTAAAAGCAGAACAACTTTCTATTGGCTATAACAGCAAAAAGAAGGACATTGTTGTGGCTTCGAACATTAATTTTGAGATACAAAAAGGACAATTAATTAGTCTGGTTGGCGCCAATGGAATTGGGAAATCTACCTTATTAAGAACCCTAATTAAAGTTCAACCTGCCTTATCTGGCACCATATTACTAAACAATAAAGACCTTAAAACGACATCGACTTTAGATTTAGCAAAACAATTGAGTATTGTTTTAACCGAACCTTTAATTTCTAAAAATTTAGAAAATAAGTCAAATAATTGGGGTTCATAAGTA
>CAYMDB010000113.1:0-8721 GCA_964388865.1 uncultured Flavobacteriaceae bacterium | reverse complement strand
GGAATCTTCGCCCGAAACATTCAAATTATAAGTGTCTAAAAATTGAATATCGTAGAGTTTGGTGAGCATTTCAATGGAATTTGGATTCTCTTTATTGCTGAGTAAAATAAATTGGTCTTCGCTCGGAAGTGCAAGGCAATTTTCTGTTTGAAGGCTAGGTATTTTTTTACCATAATTATATAGTACTTCAGGAGCAACATAATCTAAACCATAACAGGTTAATTCGGTTTTACTTAAACTTGAAAGCGGATTGTAATCTTTTTGTTCCTGAATTTTAGCAAGCGGTAAGCCCATTAAACCCAAACTAAGCATAAAACCAATAACCAGATAAAATACAGTTTTTATATTTTTTGCTTTTAAGTGTTTAAAGATGAACAGTCCTATGAGTACAAAAACAATCGATAGAATAATAAAACGCATCAAAACAAATTCGGTGAGATAGGAGCGAAAGAAAAAACCTGCAATAGGAAACATTAAGGAGATACTTCCTATTAATCCGAATTGAAAATAAACAGGAAGCGTCTCTTTTTTCAATTTTAAATTTTTAAATTCACGTATTAAATAATCGATATAAAAACCAATGTTGAAGGCCAATGGGATTAAGACTGGCATCAGGTAGCGCGATTTTTTTTCAGGAATCACAGAGAGTAATACCACGGCTAAAATCGTCCAAAAGAAACTCAATTTATAGGCTTTCAGATTAGAGACTCTAGGTTTCATGTAGGGGTAGAGTAAACTTATAAAAGCAGGAATAGTCCATAAGCCACTTTGCACAAAAAAGCTCCAATAGTAATAAAAAGGTCGTACGTTATAACTGCTCCAGTTCGATGTTTCGCGTTCCGCAATAGCCCTAAAGGTTTCAGAATCTGCAATTCTCACATGAAAATACCACCAACTTCCTAGCACTACACCAAAAACCAAAAGGCTAAAAAGTTTTAAATACTGAAGCAATCCGCCTTTAATTGTATAGGCTATACCATAGGCAATTACGAAGGAAAGAAAAAGGACATACAACGACACAGGACCTTTGGACAAAACTGAACACGCTAAAAACAGCACAAAAAGAGCGCTGTGCAGTATTGAAGTTTTTTGATATTGAAACATCTGAAATAACTGATGGATTGCCAGAAGCATAAAGCCATGGGCGTAAATATCCCAAGGAGCTTCAATGGTAATACCAATAACATAGAATGAGGTGAGTACCACAAATCCGTTAATTAGGCTATGTGATTTGCTGAGGTCTAATTTTTTTGACAGGAGGTACGTTGTAATACCGATGCTCGCTAAAAAGAGTAGGGCAGGCCAACGCAATGCTAAAACTGAAGTTATACCAAAAACAGATCCGAAGGCCGCGGTAATCCATGTTGGCAAAGGAGGCTTTTCGTATCGGGCTTCGCCATTCATGGTCGTTAAAATCCAGTTGCCATCGCTGAGCATTTCTCTAGCCGAAATAAAATTACGAGCTTCCATTATACTCACAGGAATTGCATCAATAGTAAAACCAAGCATTATTATAACAAACAAAAATAAACTTAGAATAGGATATTTTTCGATACGTTTAATCATTCGTTTTTCTGATTAAGTAGGCGTTTCGCGCATAAATTGTGAGTCCGAATAAATGTCCAACAAACAACACTGGATCTTTTCTTATGATGGCATAAGTTAAAATTAAACCCGCACCAATTAAACTCAATACCCAAAATCCCATGGGCAAAGACGAGACTTTATGTCGTTCAGAATGAATCCATTGATACAGAAAACGCAAAGTAAAAACGACCTGTGCAACAATACCTAAAACCAGCAGCCAAGTTGGAATAGCTTCGTTTTTTAAAAGTAATTCAAGGTCAATTTTGTTATTGTGGTAATAAAAAAGTACGATTAAAACGGGAACAAAAAATAGTAAATACTGAACCAATGTTGGAAAGTTTTTCCATTGGCCTTGTAGTTGTAAGTTTCTGATATAGATATAATAGGTTAAACTTTGACCGAGCATTATCGCGAAATCATATCTGAGGTAGCCATAAATAAACAGTAAAAAAGAGGCTATTAAACTCAAAGTCCAAAATGTACTTGGTGTAATAACTTTTCGTTGTTTCTCTGAGGTGACCCATTGAATGAGCAGCCGAGAAGAAAATAAAATCTGAGCTAAAAATCCGATGCTGTAAATAATCCAATCTTTCAATATTTCGTTTTATTTACTTGATTTTTCTACCTCGTAGTTAATATACTTTTTTTTCATCCAGAGATAAGCAAAACAATCCATAAGCGGACCAAGAAGACGATTCCAGATGCCAAAGTTAGCCGTACCAGCCATTCTAGGAAAATGTTGCACTGGGATTTGAATAATTCTACCGTTTTGAAGTAAAATCATTGCGGGTAAAAAACGATGTAAGCCTCTAAACATGGGGATGCGTTTGGCGTACTCTGTTTTTATGACTTTAAGCGGACAGCCAGTATCATCCATGCCATCGTTTGTAAAAGCACGCCTGATGCCATTTGCAATTTTAGAAGACCAATTTTTTACGAAGGAATCTTTTCTGTTAGACCGCACTCCGGTGACCAGGTCGTGCGTATCTATATATTTTAGAAGCTCATTGAAATCTGCCGGCGAGGTTTGTAAGTCAGAATCAATATAGCCTACCAATTCAGTGTCAACATAATCAAAACCTGCTTTTAAGGCGGCACTGAGGCCTCTATTTTGCTTAAAGACAATATAGTTAAAGGCTGTATTCCGCTGGCAAATGTCTTCAATTAAGACTTGACTTTTATCATTAGAACCGTCATTTACGAATAAAATAGCCGTAGGTACAGCTGCTATTGTCATGTAATTAGATAACTCTGTTTCTACACGTTCTAAATTCTCCTCTTCATTATAAACAGGAACTATTATCGTCAATTTATAATCCATCTAGTTTAAATTGGGAAGGCAAATATATTCATTTTTTTTAGTGCTATTGCTAATAATAAATAACCCATTTACCAAAGTATTTCATCCGGAGTTTATTGTTAAAAGCTTTTTTAAGGTAATCTGGAAGCGCATCTCTTTTTCTAGCTAAAATGGCCGTGTTAGCATCTATTAAGGAATCGGCTTTATGTTTGCCCCATTCGCTTCTTACATCAATAAGTGTTTTTTTCCAGTTTTCTTGTTCTTCAAATTGCGTTTCGCGTTCCACCGTGTAATGTCCGTTATTTAAGGTAAATACAGGTTTTTGAGAGTAATATGGTGTGGATACTATTAAATAATTATAGATAGCGATGTTCTCTACGGTCTCTAAATTTTTTTCAATATAAGTTAAGGCGTGTTTAGCAGAGTTTAGTTCATCTTGATTTATGGTAAGTATATAGTTGCCAGCAATGACTAAAAGTGCGCCAAAAACATAACCGAGAATCGCCGTTTTTTGAATGGATTTTGCAAATCTGTAAATTAAAATAATACAGATTAGTGTGAGTAAACTCAGCACCGCAGCAGTGTAAAAGTCAAAATGAATAGGAGTACGAAAACTATTAATAACCATAAGTGTAATTAGGAAAATAGCGATGAGTCCCAGAAGTATGTTGTTGTAAATGCGTCGTTGTTGTTTTGAGCTTTCAGATACGATTTTAGCAGCAATAATGGCTATAAAACCAAATATAGGAAGGAGATAGAGGATGAGTTTGGTTTTAAAGGCTGAAAATATCAGTAAACAAACTAAAATTGTTACGGTAAGCACCAGTTTTAGACTACGTGTTTTAAGGCTATTCTTAACATAAGTTTTTACGTTATACACTATAATGGCGGACCAGGGTAGCGCTGCGAGTGGAATAAAAGCGAGGTAGTACCAAAAAGGTTTTGCTCGTTTAAATGAATTTGTAGCGATACGATCTGCAAGTTGCTTGTTTAAGAAATAGTCTAGAAGATTTCTGTTTTCGGCATATAAGAGCAGATACCATAAGGACGCCACTATAAAAAAGAGGACGAGTCCAAAAAAATGATGTTTATTTTTTGAAATCTTATCTTTTAAAATCACTTTATAGGCGATAATGAAGACCAAAGGAAAAATAAGAACAACAGGACCTTTAGTTTCAAAACCTAGCGCTAAAAACAAATAGAACAGATAGAGGTGCCAGCTCGCTTTTGGTTTGGTTTTATAAGACAGCCAGGCCCAAATAGCAGCCAAAATAAAGGTGTTTAAATAGGCGTCTGTTGTTAAATTTCTTGAGGAGATTAGCACTAGGGGTAAGGAGAAATAAATAAGTGTAGCCATTAAAGCCAGGTCCTTTTTTTTGTAAAGAATGAGTGTAATATGATAGATTAAAATCATTTGTAATAGGATGGCGACTTGTAAAAAAAACCGTGCGCCAAACTCGTTAATCCCAAATAAACGATATCCTAAGACTGTAATAAAATAGGTGGTAGGTGGCTTGTGATAATGACGAATGTTTAGAAGGGTAGGGTGCAGATAATCCTTACTGACCAGCATTTCTCTACTGATTTCGGCGTAGCGCGCTTCACTTGTTTCTAGCACTCCCCAGCTCCCTAGATTAAAGGTTAATATGACACTTGAAATCAGTAAGACCAACAACAATTTATTTTTCATAATACGTCTATCATTTATTTTATTATACACTAAGAGGAGTCACGTAGGCCTAATAAATATTCTGCAGCCACAAATGGGGTCGTTTTTCCAGTTTCTACGAGTAGGATTTGTGCTTGTAATTCAGCCTTTATTTTAGGGGAATTATAGAAGTTAGATTTTAAGCGATCTTCTATAGTTTGTAGAAGCCAAAATCTATTCTGATGATTGCGTTTGGTTTCAAAATAGTGGTTTGCCCTTGTTTTTTGAAAATAGTCGTTTATCATCTCCCAAACCTCAGGAATCCCCTCTCTTTTTAAGGCGCTGCAAAGGGTTACTTTTGGAGACCAACCCGATTCTTTTTCAGGATACAGGTGTAAGGCTCTTTTAAACTCTAGTTTAGCCGATTTAGCAGCTTTTAAGTTGTCGCCATCGGCTTTGTTAATAACAATAGCGTCTGCCATTTCTATAATGCCGCGTTTAATACCTTGTAATTCGTCACCTGCACCAGCCAGTTTCAGCAATAAAAAGAAATCAACCATACTGTGTACGGCGGTTTCACTTTGTCCGACGCCGACAGTTTCAATAATAATGGTATCAAATCCGGCAGCTTCACATAGAATAATAGATTCACGTGTTTTTCTGGCCACACCGCCAAGTGATTCACCTGAGGGTGAAGGTCGAATAAAGGCATTTGTGTCTTTTACGAGGTCTTCCATTCGGGTTTTATCACCAAGAATACTTCCTCTGCTTAGGGTGCTACTCGGGTCAACGGCTAGCACGGCTACTTTTTTGTGCTGCGCCGTAAGGTAACTCCCAAAAGCTTCAATAAAAGTGCTTTTACCAACGCCAGGTACTCCCGTAATGCCAATACGTATGGAATTATTAGCGTTAGGTAAACAGGTGCTTATAACCTCGTTGGCGCGTTTATTATGACTTGGGTTAGTGCTTTCTATTAGGGTAATGGCTCGGCTTAAATCGGTAATATTTCCAGAGGTAATGCCCGCAACAAGAGTACTAACAGAGGGTATTTTTTTGCGCTTGGCTTTGATGTGTTTGGCAGCATTAGAACTGAGATTGCTAGCGGATTTAACACCATCTTGTGTGTGCAAAGCAGATTTAGTTGTGGGATCTTTTTTTGCCAATTTACAAGAATTACGGTTTTATGGTATTTTTCACTTCAATTGGCACCTCAATAAGGGTATCATCCCAAGCCATGGTGAGTTTCAATTTTCCGGTGGTATTATCAAATGCAATGGTAAATTTTTCTACAGGATCTTCTAATTTTTTTACGGGCACTTCCGTTTGAACTACGTCGTAATTAGGATCCCACATCGGTTCGTTTTTTTCGTTAACTCCCCATTCGTATTGTTTGGAGTTGAGCATCACTTTCCAAGAGTCTTCCATCGGCACTGTCCAAATGGTATATTTGCCTTTGTCAATGTAGATTCCGTCAATAATTAGATCTTTATTTGTAGAAAAGGTTGTAGCTTCATTGGCGCCGGTTCGCCATACTTTATTATGTGGAACGAGTGCTCCAAAAATATCGCGATCGCGCTTAGAGGGTCGGTTGTATTCAACGGTGATATCTAAATCGTTGAGCGAAATTTTAGCGACATCCTTCGGACTCAAGCGCGGTGAGAAAATGTTTTCTACAAAAGCAGAGTATAAAAGCAAGCCTAAAGCCACTATGGACAAGAAGATAATGAGGCGTTTTAGCATAAGTAATCATCTTAAATTTTCAGAACAATTTTTAAAATACAAACATACGTATTAAGGATTTAAAGGTAATTTAAATCCCTAAAATTATAGAATGTTTAGCATGAATTTTAAGTAAATCTTATAAAATGGATGCATCGCGAGGTTACAACTGCTGGCAATAGGAGGGTCACGTTTTAGTTGACTACTAAATTCACCGTAAAACAAAATAGTCGTGATAATTTTTTATTGAAAATTAGGCCATTCCGTGTACCGTTTCATTTTTAACCTAGGTTTATGATTCGCAAAACAGTTTATGTTAGTTGTAATTGTCACTTTATAATGGCTTTAAACGATAATATAAAGACACCTTCCAAAACAAATTTAAAATTTTGATTAGCAGCATACAACCAAGGTTTCGACTGCGCTCAACCTGACATTTCTAGTAAACATATTAGCGCGTCATAACTTATATTTGTGGATTTATCGAACTTACTTTAATTGCTTATTAAATAAGCATTTTATCATCCTAATCATGGGTTTTTACGATTTTAAAAATCTTCCCGTTTTCCATAAAATAGATGCCTACTTTTGTGAAAATTTTGTTTTTATGTCGCCATTACCTTTTATAGTTTTTTTAGAACAGCTCAATGCCCATCCGGTTCTCGATGTTTCTATCTCAAAAAGCGCTTATTGTCCTGTGGATTTATCCATTTATAATGATAAATTACAGGGCGTTAATGTATCCTCTTCTAAAGAATTAGAGGATTTTATTTGGGCACACATGAAAAATCTCAACGCTAAAGTGGCCTATGGTGGCTATTTAGAACAACGTGGTATTTATCAACGCAGTAGCTATTTTAATCAGGCTAATCCTAGAACCGAGCGCAACATTCATTTAGGTGTAGATTTATGGATCGCCGCCAATACGCCAATTTATGCTCCTTTAGCTGGAACACTACACAGTTTTAAAAATAACCGAAATCACGGTGATTACGGTCCGACAATAATTTTAAAGCATCAAATCGATGCCATTGAATTTTATACACTTTACGGTCATTTGAGTGTTTCTTCAATTGAAAATTTGAAAGTCGGAGCAGAGTTGAAGCAGGGAGAGCAAATAGCAACCTTAGGAACCGCTGAGGTAAATGGAGATTATCCGCCACATTTACATTTTCAAATTATAAAGGCTATCGATGATTATAATGGAGACTATCCTGGGGTGAGTCATCATTTAAATTTAGATTTTTACAAACAAAATTGTCCAGATCCTAATTTGCTTTTAAAGTTGTAAATAGGTTTGTTGTCTATAAGAAGGTAACTACATTTTGTATGATTAGTTTCGAAAATTACAGAGACTTCTTTAAAATTTTCAGAATTAAAGTCTGTGGGATACAAAATAAATTCAGAAGGATATTTTGTACTTTTGCAAGAAAAAAGAATGTCTATTATAGAAAAATTACAATGGCGTTACGCCACCAAAAAGTTTGATACCACAAAACAACTCTCAGAAGCTGAGTTATCAACTTTAAAAGAAGCCTTCAATTTAACCGCTTTGTCTTATGGTTTGCAAACTTTAAAATTAGTCATTATAGAAGACAAGGAGCTCAGGGAGCGTTTGGTGCCTTTATCTTATGGACAGCGGCAGGTTGCTGATGCCTCACATTTGTTGGTGTTTTGTATTCAAAATGAGATTGATGAAGTTGAGGTGCATAAACATTTTGAAACCATCAAGGCTATTAGAAAGACACCTGATGCCACGTTAAAGCCATTTAAGGATCAATTGACGGCTACAATTTTGGCGATGCCTAAAGAAAAGAAATTAGGTTGGGCAACGAAGCAAGCTTATATCGCTTTAGGAAATTTGATGACGGTTTGTGCTATTGAAGGCATCGATAGCTGCCCAATGGAAGGATTTATGCCCAAAGACATAGACAAAGCCTTAGGTTTAGATGATCTTGGGCTCAGTTCTGTTTTAATGTTACCTGTGGGACATAGAGCTGAGGATGATTTGTTTGCTAGTTTTAAAAAAGTTAGAAAACCATTATCTGAAACTATTATTGAACTATAAGTGTTTGTATTAGACCAAGCTTAACATAGTAGAGTATTCAATTAAGAATTAAGATTATAAAATTTATGCCAGGATTTGAATTATTTAGTGATTTAGAACGAAAAGAAGTAACTGATGTTTTAGATAACGGAGTGTTAATGCGCTACGGTTTTGATGGGATGCGCAACGGCCATTGGAAGGCCAAAGCGCTTGAGGATGAATTATCAAAAACTCTCAAAACGAAGCACGTGCAACTTGTGTCTAGCGGCACAGCGGCAGTTTCTGTGGCTTTAGCTTCGGCTGGGGTGGGAGCGGGTGATGAGGTGATTATGCCAACTTTTACGTTTGTGGCGAGTTTTGAAGCTATTATGATGTTAGGAGCCATTCCTATTTTAGTAGATATAGACGACACACTCACCC
>CAYMDB010000112.1:0-8777 GCA_964388865.1 uncultured Flavobacteriaceae bacterium | reverse complement strand
AAGGCTATATGCCGTAGATGAAAATCTTTAGTCCTGCTTCGGTGGGACTTTTTTTGTGTTTAAAATTTCAAAACAAAATATACTTTATAGATGAATATAACGGCTTCATAAATCCATTTAGATATTCCTATGGATACTCCATGGCTACTCCATGGATACTCCATAGATAGTGTATGGATAGTGTATGGAAAAACTGCCGCGAAAATTTCGGCTTAAAAAGACTAAATTCTGTAACATCTTAAAATTTTGATCTTGTTTTACAAACAGAACTCTAAAATCAGCGTTGTAATTTAAATAGCTCTACAAAATATCTTAAATCTTCACCAACTTAAAAAGGACTAGCATTCATATTCAGATGGTTTCTTCAAATTCTGTAATTTTTGGCTCTAATTCTGTAACCCAGCTCAAGGCCTCTAACTCTATCCTTGTCTAAGAGTATTTTAACCATATTCATTCACTTCAAGTATTAACTTTTTAAATGAATGCAGATAAAATTAAAATCTAAAGTGATTGCATTTACTTTGAATACCTCAACGAAAACGCATAAACACATCAAAAACAAAAATTATAATTTTGAATACATTGTATCCAGATGCCACTTTTGAGGATTCATATCTATATATTTTAATATGTTCCGATAGGCGTTTTGAGTTCTAATAATCCGATCGTGGAAGGAGCGATGCCAAGCAAAATCAATAAAACCCTCTAGGTGTATTAATTTAGAAGAGGTGGTTTTTAAAGCCCCAATTAAACCAGACAATGGTTTTATTTTAATTTCTTTTGAAACAGCACTGCGATCAATTTCTAAGATAAGATGCACATGATTGGGCATTACCACAAAATTATGAATCCTAACATGAGCATACTGTACCTCTAACCACAAAATTCTATCTTTAACAATAGATCCGAAGGCATTTAATTTCATTTTGAAATTCAAAGCATCAGAATGAGATTTAACCACATCATTTATTGGCTCCTCAACTTCAATTTCCTTTGCAACCTCGCCAAAACAACATAAACCATTCTTTACACAAATGGTTACGAAATATAGATTATCGCTTGAATAATCAAACCCTTTCATTCTATTTCGCTTTCGATTTCTCAATGCAATTTTTTTTTATTCCTCCTCCCTCGTACGGACAGCTCGCGAGCTGTCACTACGAAATATCCATGCATTCATTCCATCCCAAATGAATATTTCTTCGACATAAATTTAATAAAAATAAATAAATATGCGGATACGCCGTACCGCAAGGACAACTCGCGAACTGTCCAAAAAAATTCTTGGGAAATCCATCGGACAACTCGCGAGTTGTCCCTACGAGTTGTCCCTACATATTCCGGCGATACTGCCCACCAACTTCAAATAACGCATTCGTTATTTGCCCAAGCGAACACACTTTGGTCGCTTCCATTAAAACTGCAAAAATATTCTCATTATTTATGGCTGCATGCTGCACCTGGTCTAAGATTGACTCAATTTTATCTTCATAGGTCTTGTGAAGATTTTTTAAGGTATTGATCTGAAATTCTTTCTCTTCCTCTGTGGCTCTTATCACCTCCTTCGGAATCACCGTAGGAGATCCTTTACTACTTAAAAAAGTATTCACACCGATAATCGGAAATTCCCCATTGTGCTTTAAGGTTTCATAATACAAACTTTCTTCTTGTATTTTACTGCGCTGATACATGGTTTCCATGGCGCCAAGCACACCACCACGCTCGGTAATACGATCAAATTCTAACAACACGGCTTCTTCAACCAAATCGGTTAACTCTTCAATTATAAAAGAACCTTGAATTGGGTTTTCGTTTTTAGCCAATCCTAATTCTTTATTGATGATTAATTGAATCGCCATGGCACGTCTTACCGATTCTTCGGTTGGTGTGGTTATGGCTTCATCATAAGCATTGGTATGCAAAGAATTACAATTATCATAAATAGCATATAAAGCTTGAAGTGTGGTACGGATATCATTAAAATCAATTTCTTGAGCGTGTAAACTACGTCCCGAAGTCTGAATATGATACTTCAACATTTGTGCTCTCGGATTCGCTCCGTATTTGTGTTTTAAAGCTTTTGCCCATATTTTTCGAGCTACTCTACCGATAACCGCATACTCAGGATCGATGCCATTGGAAAAGAAAAAGGATAGATTAGGACCAAACTTATTTATATCCATGCCTCTGGATAAATAGTATTCTACATAGGTAAAGCCATTGGATAAGGTCAGCGCTAATTGCGTGATTGGATTCGCACCAGCTTCAGCAATATGATAGCCTGAAATAGACACCGAATAAAAATTACGCACATTATTTTCAATAAAATAGTCCTGAACATCTCCCATTAAACGCAGCGCAAATTCTGTTGAAAAAATACAGGTATTTTGAGCCTGGTCTTCTTTTAAAATATCGGCTTGCACCGTTCCTCGCACTTGAGCGATAGTGTTCTTTTTTATGTCGTCGTAAACATCCGAAGGAAGCACTTGGTCTCCAGTAACTCCTAATAACATTAAGCCCAAACCATTGTTTCCTTCAGGTAATTCACCGCTATAACTTGGACGTTCTTTGCCTTTATAAATCTTCGCGATTTTTGCCTCTATTTCTTTTTCTAAACCCTTTTCTTTAATGAACATTTCGCATTGCTGATCGATAGCAGTGTTCATAAAAAAGCCTAATAGCATTGGCGCCGGACCGTTAATGGTCATACTCACTGAGGTCATAACATTAGCCAAATCAAATCCTGAGTACAGTTTCTTGGCATCGTCTAAGCAGCAGATAGAAACTCCTGCATTTCCGATTTTACCATAGATATCCGGACGTAAATCTGGGTCGTTACCGTAGAGTGTTACACTATCAAAAGCCGTCGATAAGCGTTTTGCTGGCAGTCCCATACTCACATAATGAAACCGTTTATTGGTACGCTCTGGTCCGCCTTCGCCTGCAAACATTCGCGCCGGATCTTCACCCGTCCGTTTAAAGGGATATAAACCTGAGGTATAAGGAAACTCACCTGGCACATTTTCTTGCAAACACCATCTTAAAATATCTCCCCAAGCTTGGTATTTTGGCAAGGCTACTTTTGGTATTTGTGTGTGAGATAATGATTCTGTATGGGTATCTATTTTGATGTCTTTATCCCTTACTTTGAAAGAATACACTGGATTCTTGTAACGATTAACTTGATCGTCCCAGCCCGTAATAACCTCCCAATTATAAGGATCTAAATCGAGTTTTACACGATCGAATTCTTTAATCAATAATGTAATAAAATCGGAAGTGTCATTCTGAACTTGTCTCAGAATCTCATCTGTATTTAATCCATATTTGTCAATAAATGCTGCTATTACAGAACTATCAGTAACATCAGCCACAGAGCAAATCGTCTTATAAATCCCATAAAGCTTTTGAGCTACTTCAACTTGCTGATCTGCGGTTTTATCATACGCACGATTATTCTCGGCAATTTCAGATAAGTAGCGGGTGCGCGACGGCGGAATCACAAAAATCTTTTCGCTCATTTCATCTGAAATATGGAAGGTGGATTTCAAGTCGGCATTCGATTTTTCAACTAACTTATCCATAATAGCTTTGTACAAGGTATTGATCCCTGGATCGTTGAATTGCGAGGCTATGGTACCGTATATAGGTAATTGATCTTGTGGAGTATCCCAAAGATTGTGATTGCGCATATATTGTTTCTTTACATCGCGAAGCGCATCTAAAGAACCGCGTTTATCAAACTTATTGATAGCTACCAAATCGGCAAAATCGAGCATATCAATTTTTTCAAGTTGTGTAGCGGCACCAAATTCGGGTGTCATTACATACAAGGCCACATCGGAGTGCTCTATAATTTCAGTATCGGACTGGCCAATTCCAGACGTTTCAAGAATTATTAAATCGTATTCGGCGGCTTTTAAAACCTCAACCGCTTCATTAACATATTTAGATAAGGCTAAGTTGGACTGTCGCGTGGCCAAACTACGCATATAAACCCGTGGTGAATTAATGGCATTCATTCGTATTCTGTCACCAAGAAGCGCTCCACCTGTTTTTCGTTTTGAGGGATCAACAGAGATTAAACCAATTGTTTTCTCAGGAAAATCAACTAAAAAACGACGAACGAGTTCATCGACAAGAGAGGATTTTCCGGCGCCGCCAGTTCCTGTGATGCCGAGGATGGGTGTGGCCCCATCTAGCTTCTTTTTGGAGGAAGAACTCTTACTCACAGGGGAAAAAACGGTTTCAAAATAATCGTGATTATTTTCGGCATTAGAAATTAAACGCGCTATGACATTAACATTTTTATTTTTGAGCTCTTCAGAGATTCCTTTCCCTTCGGGAAGGGCTAGGGTTGGGCTATCTGATTGTTCAACCAAATCATTAATCATGCCTTGTAAGCCCATTTCACGTCCATCATCTGGCGAATAAATTCTAGTAATTCCATAGTCCATTAATTCCTTGATTTCATCAGGAAGAATCACTCCACCTCCACCACCAAAGATTTTAATATGTCCTGCACCACGCTCTTGAAGCAAGTCGTACATATACTTAAAATACTCGTTATGCCCACCTTGATAAGAGGTCATGGCGATAGCATTAGCATCCTCTTGAATAGCGGTATTCACCACCTCTTCTACACTGCGATCATGACCTAGATGAATCACCTCAACTCCAGTGGATTGAATAATGCGGCGCATAATATTTATGGCGGCATCATGCCCATCAAATAAAGATGCGGCTGTGACGATTCTAACTTTGTGCTTCGGCTTATAGGGTGCGACTTGTATCATTCTTAAAATATCTTGAATTTAATGGGTCAAATTTACGGAATATTCAAAAAAATTAAGCAGTAATAATGAATTATCTAAATCTAAAACAAAGTCAGGCTCATGTTGAATTTTATTTAATTTTAACAACGCATTCAAGCTTCGTCTTATGACCAAAATAACACTTTTAATTCACTGTAAAGATCAGCCAAATATTATTGCTTCAGTCACCACTTTTATGGCGCATCACGACGGAAATATTGTTTATATAGATCAACACGTCGATAGAGAACAAACTATCTTTTTTATGCGTCTTGAATGTGAGTTTGAGTCGGAAGGCTTTTCTATTGAAACTTTTAAATCGCTATTTAGCGACAACTTAGTCGGCCGGTTTCAACTTAAATGGCGCATCTATGCTGCAGACGTCAAACCCAAAATGGCATTGTTTGTTTCAAAATACGACCACTGTTTATACGATATTTTAGGGCGCTATAATTCTGGTGAATTATTTCTTGAAATTCCTTTTATTCTTAGCAATCATCTCAACTTAAAACCTATTGCCGAAAGCTTTAAAATTCCTTTTTATCATGTGCCAGTTATAAAAGGGAACAAGGAACAAGCGGAGCAAAAACAAGTGGAACTACTAAAAACGTACGGTATCAATTTTATTGTGCTGGCGCGATATATGCAGATTGTTTCCCAGAAAATTATTGACCAATTCCCAAACAAAATAATTAATATTCATCATTCATTTTTACCTGCTTTTGTGGGAGCGAAACCCTACCATTCGGCTTATAAACGCGGTGTGAAAATAATCGGTGCCACGAGTCATTATATTACAGAAGAACTCGATGCCGGACCCATTATTGAACAGGATGTGGCCCAGGTATCGCATACCCATTCCATCAAAGACTTAATTGCCAAAGGACGGGATTTAGAAAAAATTGTGTTGTCTAATGCTATTAAACTTCACACGAACAGAAAAGTAATGGTTTACAATAATAAAACGATTGTATTCTCTTAATTCAACATAATAGCCATCAATCTAGAGTAGTGTTTCGTGAGTAAAAATTATATTTGTCTAAAATTTTAAACTAAACCTAATGATGAGAAAAATAGTTGCTTTATTTATCGTTTTAAACTTAACAGCCTGTGCCGAATTACAACAGGTGGTCGATTCCTTACCTCAAGACGGAGGTTTAAGCAATGCCGATATAGCCTCGGGTTTGCGCCAAGCCCTAGACCAAGGTATAGACAAACAAGTAACCAAACTCACCCAAACCGATGGGTTTTATAAAAACGATCTGGTAAAGATTTTGCTACCAGAGGAATTACAGAAAGTTGACAAAGGGCTTCGGGATATTGGTCTTGGAAATTTAGCCGACGAAGGTCTTAAGGTGTTGAATAGAGCTGCCGAAGATGCCGTAAAAGAAGCCACACCTATTTTTGTAAATGCTGTAAAAGACATCACTTTTAATGACGCAAAAAATATTCTGCTGGGCACCTATAACGCTGCAACTGAGTATCTAACGTCTAAAACACAAACCGAACTTTACAACAAATTTCAGCCCGTTATTAATAGCTCTTTTTCAAAAGTTGGTGCAGATGAGATTTGGAATAACCTCATCAATAGATACAACACCATCCCTTTTACAAACAACGTCAATCCAGATTTAACGGATTATGTGACCCAAGAAGCACTCAAAGGGGTTTATACTATGATTGGAGTGGAAGAAAAAGAAATTAGAACCAAAATAGCGTCCCGTGGTACGGATTTACTGCAAAAAGTATTTGCATTACAAGACTAAAAACTGAAAAAATATATTAGAGACATTAATTTAATCGTATGCTAATACTAAGATAACATTCAACTGATGGAAAATCAGCATCTTTGTATTGCAAAAGAGTAAGTTAGATCAATCTTTAAAAAGATTAAAACAGTTAGTTAGTTGAAAAATCGGTATTTCTTAAATACCGATTTTTTTATGCACTTTCATAAAGTGTTTTAAAATACTTGTAAGCGCCTAATAATCGGCTTCCGTACCATGAAAAATATTCGCCATCAACAATTTTTATAGTTTTGTCTGGAAATTGCGATTGGAATTCTTCAACATGCTTCGCTTTAAAAGGAAATGGTTCGCTCGACAAAAAAATAAAATCTGCATCTTTTAATTTTGAGTGTGAAACGTCAATTTCAGGATAACGTTTTTCGTCTTTGAATACATTTGTAAAACCAGCTTCGCTTAACATCATATTTATAAACGTGTCTGAGGCCACTACCATCCAAGGATTTTTCCAAATAAAATAGGCGACTTCAGGTTTTGCCTTCGTTTTAAGTTGAAGTAGAAAGGCATCGCGTTCCTTTTTAATACTAGCTATTAATTCTGAGGCCTTAGGTTCAACCTTAAAAAGTTCGCCATACATGCTAATGAGTTCAAAACAATCGTGAAGATTACAGATATCACTGACATGAATTGGTGCTACAGAAGTTAAATCCGTAATAATCTGTCGGGTGTTTTCCTCTTTATTGCAAAGGATAATATCGGGCTGAAGCGCTTTTATTCGATCGACATGAACCTGTTTTGTACCACCAACAACCGTCTTTGCTTTTAAAAGATGCTTAGGGTGCACACAAAATTTAGTGATGCCTACAATTGAAGCCTCTAAACCTAAATCTACCAACAACTCCGTTTGCGAAGGCACTAAAGACACGATGCGTTTTGGCGTTCCTTGAAGTTTCAAAGTTCTGTGAAGCTGGTCTTTCATTTTTTATATTATAAATCTGAATCTTGCCTACTATTGAATAAGCAAACTGAAAACTGAGACTGAATACTGCGACTGATTACTGCGACTAATTACTACGACTGAAAACTGAGACTGAATACTGCGACTGAGACTGCCTACCACAACTGCTCACTCAAAATCGCTTTCATTTGCAATTGTAGTTTCGTTGCGTTTTCTGCTGCAGCTTTGGCAAAGTTTTCATCTTGTGATGCATAAATAATCCCACGTGATGAATTAATCAGCAAACCGACTTGGCGATTCATACCGTATTTACAAACCTCTTGAAGATTGCCGCCCTGAGCGCCAACACCAGGAACTAGTAAAAAATGATTTGGAATAATCTTACGGATATCGGCTAAAAATTCGGCCTTAGTGGCACCAACGACATACATCAGGTTTTCTGAGTTTTTCCATGTTTTTGAAGTCTCTAAAACCTGTTTATACAGCTCTACCCCATCCACCAACTTGGTCTGAAAATCGAAAGCCCCCTCATTAGACGTTAAAGCTAACAAAATGGTATGCTTATCCTTAAAGGCTAAAAATGGCTCTACAGAATCCTTTCCCATATATGGCGCCACCGTAACACTATCAAAGCGCAAGTCTTCAAAAAAAGCTTTGGCATACATGCTACTGGTATTACCGATATCCCCGCGTTTGGCGTCGGCAATGGTATAAATTTCTGGATGATTTGTATTGAGATATTGAATTGTTTTCTCTAAGGCCTTCCAACCTTTAAGCCCGTAGGCTTCATAGAACGCCGTATTGGGTTTATACGCCACACACAAATGATGTGTAGCGTCAATTATAGCTTTATTGAAGGCGAAAATAGGATCTTCTTCAGCTAATAAGTGCCTCGGAATTTTATTTAAATCGACATCCAAGCCTATGCAAAGAAAGGATTGCTTTTTATGAATTTGATTGACTAATTGTTCTGTATTCATTACTTTAAATCTCGATTATTTCGTTTTTTAGGAACATTTAGTGTTTATTTCATAATTAAAAGTTCAATTCAAAGACCTCAAACCTAATCCCTCTAAATAACGTCATCATTAGCCTTCAACAACTCCGTGTTTTCAGCTAGCATTAATTCGTCTATGATTCTTTGAATGTCGCCATTAATAATATTGGACAAATCATAAAGTGTTAAACCTGGCACTCTATGGTCAGTTACGCGACCCTGAGGATAGTTATAAGTTCTAATTTTAGCACTTCTATCACCTG
>CAYMDB010000111.1:6767-8813 GCA_964388865.1 uncultured Flavobacteriaceae bacterium | reverse complement strand
AGCTTCGCCTTTGTCAAAATGGTTGATGACTTGCCTAATGTTATCAACACCATAAACTTTAAGATCATCTACAATAGCTGCTTCTTTTGCATTTTGGTTTGGTAATATAAAACCTTTAAAGCCTTCCTCTCTAGCTTTAACAGCAATGGGCAAGGCACCTTTAATAGGTTGAAGGCTTCCGTCTAAAGAAAGCTCACCCATAATTAAATAATCTTCTAAATTTTCGGCTTTAATTTGATTTGATGCAGAAAGAATGCCGACCGCCAAGGTTAAATCGTATGCCGAGCCTTCTTTTCTTAAATCGGCAGGAGCCATATTTATGGTAATCTTTTTACCCGGAATGCGATAGCCATTATTTTGCAAAGCCGCTGCAATACGGTAATTACTCTCTTTTATGGCGTTATCTGGAAGTCCGACTAAGTGATATCCCACACCCTGGTCAACGTTAACCTCGACCGTAATCGTCGAAGCCTCAACACCAAAAACGGCACTTGCGAATACTTTTTTAAGCATGACTAATAATTTGTCTAAATCTACAAATTAAACTTCAGTTATAAAATCGAGCGCGCGTTTCTCATTATAATAGACGTTCTTTTTATCTATAAATCCAACATGTCCTCCATACTTTGGCATTTCTAAATACAAGTTTGCGCTATTTTTTGCTGCTTTAACTGGGTAACATTCCGCCGAGATAAAGGAATCGTTGAGCGCATTTATAATTAAAGACGGTACTTTAATATTTGGCAAAAATTGTAAACAGCTGGCTTTCTCATAATAATCGTAAGCATCTTTAAAACCATGCGCTTTTGCTGTATATATATGGTCGAAGTCAATTAAAGTTTTAATAGAATTAAAATCTGTAACTGATAATTTATCAGGGAATTGCTCTAATTTTGGTTTTAGCTTATCTTTTAAATGGCCTAAAAACCGAATGGCGTAATGTCTATTTTTTAAACTCATTAATTCGTCACAAGAGCCTTTTAAATGACAGGGCGCAGAAATGGCTATGATTGCTTTTATTTCCTTTGGAACGGCACGCCCTTCACCAACATATTTTAAAGCCATATTGGCTCCCAAACTTATACCCTTGATATAAATTTCATCGTAAATTCCTTTTGATAAAATATGTTTAATCACGTCGTCTAAATCTTCAGTGGCCCCAGAATGGTAACTGCGATATAACAAATTTGGCTCTCCACTGCAGCCTCTAAAATTAACCGCAACGACATCAATACCATTAGAATTAAAAAGTTTTGCAGTACCTGTTATGTAGGGACGTTGGGCATGACCTTCGAGTCCGTGCAATAATATGATGACTTTGTTCGACTTTTCTTTAGCGTAACTCCAGTCTAAATCGAGAAAATCGCCATCTCTCAAACTTATGCGTTCTCTGGTTTGAAGTACTCCATCAACTTGTCGTGCCAGACCAGAAAATACGGTGGATACAAAGCCTTTCTTTGCCCAAAATGGTGGTTTGTATGTGGATTCTAGTATTGGCATGATTTATATAAGCCCCTTTGTCCTGCAGACATTTCCCCAGAGGGGAAAATTGGGAATTTTTGTTTTGATTGTTGATTAACCATTTCTTTTTGGAATAGTATGCTAATTACTTTTTTACTCGTTTGTAATATTACAACTCTAAACAACTCATTTTGCTAAAACAGCAAACTCTCTAGCAGAATCATTATAAAAATTATGTGCATGAGCTTTAAAATCGAATTCCTTGTCTTCAAAAATAGTATCGACCTAGTTATTTGGGATCGCATCTATCTTAGAAAAAAATGTGCTTTATACTTGCTCCTGAATATTATGTCCATTTTTAAAGAGCTGAAACACGTCTTATCATTTTAAATTCACCGCTGTTTTCTGATTAACCATTTCCTTTTTGGTTTAATTATTTTTTGATGGCCTAAATATAGGGCTTTTGAACACTCTTTGTCGATTTTGTAATTTAAAGTTGATTTTCAATACTTTCACGGTTTTTGAAACCTTGGAGTTATGAAAACTTTCAGGAAATTAACACGTTTTGTCTCCGACTTTAAGTAT
>CAYMDB010000111.1:0-6757 GCA_964388865.1 uncultured Flavobacteriaceae bacterium | reverse complement strand
TTGACTTCCAAATCAATAAACTTAAAGGTATTGCCATCAAACAACCCTTTATCGCTGAGTTTTAAGGATGGAATTACTAACAATGCCATGAAGGATAAACTCATAAAAGGTGCTTGAAGCTTGCTGCCTAGGCGTTTTGCCATTTGATCTAATTCTGAATAATGCTTACCAATGGTTTCAGCATTTTGATCGCTCATAATACCTGCAACAGGAAGTGGAACTATTTTTTCTTCTAAATTTGAAATGGCGCAAATACCACCTTTGTTCTCTAGTATTAGATTTACAGCTCTACAAAGCATGGCGTCAGAAACTCCAACAGCAATAATGTTGTGCGAATCGTGACCCACAGAGGAAGCGATAGCCCCTTCTTTTAATCCGAAGTTTTTAATAAACCCTATGGCTGGTTGGGCCTCTTTATAGCGATTTACAACCACCATTTTTAAGATATCTGTTTTTGTGTTTGATACCAAATTCCCGTCTTTAATTGTTGAATTTTCAATGGTTTCCTCGGTTACGAGTTCGCCATCCAAACATTCAATCACCCGAATTTTATTTGCTGAGGATTCAAATCTGAAATCCGATACTTCTTTTTTTGAGGTATTGAAATTGTTTAAGTTTTTAAAGGTGACCTGATCGATATTTGAAACACCATGATCATACACCAATTTGCCATTAATATAGGTTTGAAGCGTTTTAAAGTTTTTTAAATCCTCGACAATAATACAATCCGCAGGGTCACCAACTTGAAGCAAACCTACATCGAGCTTATAATGGTCAACCGGATTAACACAAGCGGCCTGAAGCACCTTAAACACATCAATACCTTTTGCAACAGCTCTGGTGCAGAGTTGATTGATATGGCCTAATAATAAATCGTCTGGATGCTTATCATCACTGCAAAACATCATGTTGTTGTAATGTTCATTTAGTAAACCAATCAAAGCTTCAAAATTTTTAGCCGCACTGCCTTCTCTAATCAGGACTTTCATGCCTTTTTGTAATTTTTCTAAACCTTCTCCATAAGTGAAACACTCGTGATCAGTTGAAATACCTGCTTTAATATATTTGTTTAAATGCGAACCACGTAATCCTGGCGCATGACCATCGATGGGCTTGTTAAACTGTTTTGCCCATGCTATTTTCTTTAAAACTTCCAGATCATCGTGAATGACACCGGGATAATTCATCATCTCAGCTAAATACTTAATATCAGTATTCTCCATCAACCTTTTAATGGCATCGGAATGAATTAGAGCTCCTGAAGTTTCAAAACTGGTAGCAGGCACGCATGAGGGTGCTCCGAAATTGAATTTGAAGGGCGTTTGTTTTCCGTTTTCAATCATGAACTCCACACCTTTTACTCCGAGGACATTGGCAATTTCGTGCGGATCGGAAACGGTAGCTACTGTACCGTGTTTTACAGCAATTTTTGCAAATTCTGAGGGTACTAACATGGAACTTTCAATGTGAATGTGGGCGTCTATAAAGCCTGGTAAGATGTAATGATTTTTATCGCATTCCTTTTCTTCAATGGCTATTATCTTTTGGTTTTCTATTGTGATTTCTCCTTTGAAGATGCGCTTATTCGATATATCTACGATGTTTCCTTTTAGTTTCAAATCTTATGTTTTAAAATGGACTTCGACTGCGCTCAGTCTGACATTGTAATTCTAAAGTTATTCTTAAAATTTTACATGTTTTCTCATCAATTGTAAAGCGATCATCAGCACGTTTGCCCACCACCCAAATGACAGAATCAGCTGATGTAAGCAACCATATATTTTCCTTTTCAACTATCGATAGTTTTTCGTCTTTTAAGTATTTACTGATTTTCTTTTTGCCTGTCATTCCTAAAGGCTGAAAAAAGTCGCCCTCTTGCCAAAGTCGCATTTCTAAGGGAAATACGAGTTTGTCCTTGTCTATATAAATAGTGTTTTTTGAAGTATCTTTGATGCCTTCAACAGTTTCAAAAATAAAAATTCCGATTGGTGTTATGACGCTGCCATTTTGCAAGTCTGCTTCAGATATCTCCATCTGTTTTGCAGGGTCAGTTTTCAATTCAGTTAAAATTAAAAACTCACGATGCTTGATTAATCGGTGTGTGTTTGATAAAACTTGCTTTCCGGATTGGGCCTCGAGTAAATCCAAAAGATCATTCCACTCTGTAAAACCGTAATCCTTAAACATTTCAAATAAATAGGCTTTTGGATTATTTAAGGTTTTAAAAACTGACACTTGAAATGTAATACCGTCCGGATCGATTTCTGTAATGGCGCGTTTTAAAACTGCGTCAAGGCTTTCTTCAACAATATCTGCTGTATCATTGAGGTTGTCTAATGTATTTTGAAAACTTTCTAAGAGGTTTGGATTAATCGCTTTTAAAATGGGCACGACCTCGTGTCGCAGTTTGTTTCTCAAGTATTTTCGCGACGCATTACTTGCATCTTCTCGCCATTTGATCTGTTCCTTTTTAGCATAAAATTCAATCTGCTCTCTTGAAAATGGCAACAGAGGTCTTACTATATTCTCGTTGCGCATGGGGATGCCTGTTAAGCCATTTAAACCTGTGCCTCGTGTGAAATTTATTAAAAAAGTTTCGAGATTATCATCGGCATGATGAGCGGTTAGAATATAATCGAATTGTAGTTGATCTGCTAGCTCTTTAAACCAAGTGTATCGCAATTCTCGAGCTGCCATTTGAATAGAACGCTTATGTTCATTAGCATAGGCTTGAGTATCAAAATTTTGAATAAAAACTTCTACGTCTAAGTCTTCTGCCAAGTCCAAAACAAATTCCTCATCGGCATTACTGTCCTCTCCTCTCAAATTGAAATTGCAATGCGCTAATGCAAAATTAAATTTTAAGGCTTGACACAAATATGCTAAAACAACGCTGTCCACTCCTCCGGAAATCGCAATAATGAGCCGAGCCTCATTAAGAAACGATAGATTTTTATCAATATGATCTTGTAAAGTTTTTAGCATACGTAAAGATACAGTATTGCATAAGGCCTGCAATTCTCTTTCTTAAAAAATGATAATTGTCATAAAAAAACACTAACTTTTGCTATAGCTTTAAGAATAATTTAAAAATGTAGATTTATGAGCACGTTTGAAAAACTTTCATCAAAATCTGCACAAACAGCCTTCGATAAGAAGGTGCTTTCTGCAGTACAACATTTACACCCTTATGTAAAACATAGAATTTATATTGCGGAATCTAACGGTATCATTCCAAAAAATATGTATTCGTCAAACGGTCTTATTGATGAAGGCATTATTGAACTATACCGCAATGGTTTTAATATTGAAGCCGACGCCATGGCCGTAAAATTAGAACTCTTTAAAATCGTGGATAATTACATGAATGTGCTATTTAAAAAAGAAGCGCATCATAGAAACACCATTAGCACCGATTTCATTTTAAGAGACGAATTGTCAAAACTTGAAGAAAATTACACCGTAGATGGAGACTTGGATTATATTTTAAATACAGAGCTCGATGACATTTCTTATCAACAAGATCATAACAATCATTTGTATTTGTATGCGGATAAAGAAGCGTCCTTATTAAAGGCTTTTGAACTTGAAGATTTATCCGAAACACAACCTCCTAAAGTCTATGGACGATTTTATGAATGGTTACCAATCAATATTTCGAATATTGTAGATTTGTATATTTTTGGTAATTTAAATTTTGATGATATTGCCAAGATTAAAAATATTGAGACTAAGCGTGTTGAATTAATTTTTGATAAAGTTAAAAAGAGTTTTAGACGGCATTTAGAATGAATTTAAATCCTTGGCTCACATTAGAGTAATTTCTTGCAATTACGAAGAATTAGTTCTCTATTTTTAACTTCTATCTTACGTTAAGATTATTACGCCAAGATGCGGAAGCGCAAAGTTGACCAAGACAGCCGAAGAAGTACAAAGTTTCTCGAATTTCGCTGTGTGAATTTATGATTTTATCGATTCTTTAATTTTGTTGCAAAAGATCAAAGACGCATTTTTTTAGGACACAAATTTAATAACTAGATACTGAGTGCTGAGCACTGTGCACTAAACACTAACTTTCAAGCACCTCGCGCATGGCTTTTGCCTTAATAAGACATTCTTCATACTCTTTTAGAGGATCACTTTTTGTGGTGATGGCACTACCTACGGAATACGAAATGTACTTTTTTGAGGCATTGTAAAGTATACTCCTTATAATCACATTAAAATCAAAATCACCAGATGGTGTGAAATACCCTACTGTTCCTGAATACAAACCGCGTTTGGTTTCTTCTAAGCTTTCAATGATTTTCATTGCTGAAATTTTCGGGGCTCCGGTCATGCTGCCCATCGGAAAGGTTTTTTTTATGATGTCTACCGGATTTGTTTCTGAGTTTACTTCTGAAGAAATCGTAGATATCATTTGATGTACTTGCAAAAACGTGTACACTTTACACAATTCTTCAACCTTCACAGATCCTTTGACTGCGGTATGTGAGAGATCGTTGCGTACTAAATCGACAATCATAATGTTTTCACTGCGCTCTTTTTGGTCTTGAGACAAAGCTTCTTTTAATTTTGCATCTTCAACTGGATTAGAGGAGCGCTTTGCTGTGCCTTTTATAGGTTGAGAAATTATTTTTAAGCCTTCTTTTTTAATATAGCGTTCTGGTGAGGCTGACATCAAAAATTTATCCTGCATTTTTAGAAAGCTTGCAAAGGGAGGTTTCGATATTTCGTTGAGCTTTTTAAAGGTTTCTAGCGGATGAATACGACTGTTTTCAGCATAAAATTCCTGACAAAAATTGGCCTCATAAATATCGCCTCTATGGATATGAGCTAACATTGTATTGACCTTTTCAAAATACGCATCTTTGTGAATTCTGAGTTTTATTTTTATGGAATTGTTGGTCGATTTTGTTGAATGCTGACTTATTTGTTGAATTTCTCTAAGATCGTCTTCCCACTCATCATCAACCATTTTTAAATACTGAATTTCAACCTGATTGTCCTTTATTAAAAACAAGCGTTTCGGTTGAAAAAAATACAAATCCGGAAAATGCAATCCATCAAAATTTTCAGATTTTAGCGGCTCTGTGGTATTTTTTAAATCGTAAGTGAGGTAACCAAAAATCCAATCTTTAGTTAAGTTTTGGTATTCCTTTAAAGCTTCAAAAGCATCAAAATGGTCTGTTTTTAATGCGGTGAAAGCATCGACAGCTAAAACAGCGTTATAACTGCTGTATTTTCCCTTGTGCTCATTGGAATCTAACCACAGCACATCATCAAATTGCTGACTCCAAGCATGCAACTGCGTCTTAAACTGCTCAATGTTTTCAGGTGAAAAAAATGTTATTGTTCTCAATAGTTTTCTAAAATCAAGGTAAAAATAATGAGAATAGTTTTGAATTCTGGTATATCTTCAAAATTCATAATTATGATTTTTATAAGACTTATGCTCTTCCCTTAAAATCATTATCTTAGATGAGATAATTAACACTAAGATTTTTCTAAAAAACTAAGATCGATGCAGACGTTAAAAAACGACCTACTTCAAATTAAAATAAAACCTGTTGGTGCAGAACTTTGCGCTATTTCAGCAATAAAAAATAACAACGAATTCATATGGCATGCCGATCCCAACATTTGGGGAAGCCACGCCCCTAACCTATTTCCCATAATCGGTTGTATGAAAAACGATAGTTATGTTTACGATGGCAGAACTTTCGAGATGACAAAACACGGTTTTGTGCGGCATAATAAGGACATCAAAGTTAAATGTCAGACTGAAAACCAAATAACGTTTGTGCTAAGGTCTAACGAAACGCTTTATAAAATGTATCCTTTTTTATTTGAGTTTGAAATTTCATATATCTTAAAGGACAATCTTTTAGCCGTAAACCACAGTGTGAAAAATTTAGATGATAAAACACTGTATTTTTCGCTTGGAGCTCATCCTGCATTTACCTGTCCGTTGCACGATGATGAAAACTACAGCGATTATCATTTAGAATTTAATGAAATCGAAAACAGCCCTTCATACCTACTCAATTTAGACACAGGTCTTGTAACGAATCAAACAAAGTCCATTTTTAACAATACTAACAGAATTGCGCTTCATGGAGACCTATTTAATGAAGACGCCCTTATTTTCAAGGATTTGAAATCGAGAAAAGTGGATTTAAAACACAACACCAAGGGACGCGTTTTAACTGTAGCATTTGAAGATTTTTCGTATTTAGGAATTTGGGCAAAACCGCAGGCTCCTTATGTTTGCATAGAACCTTGGTTGGGGATTGCAGATTCTGTGCATACCAATCAGAAATTAGAGGAAAAAGAAGGAATTATAGCGTTGGAATCTAAAACTGAGTTTAACGCAAGCTACAGCATTGAAATAGACAAAAAGCATTTAGTCTAAGTAGATTATAAGTAGTAGTTTTGCAGTTAAATTTTTAAAGGTGACTTTTAACGACTTAAATTTAAACACTCCACTCAATAATGCTATTGAGGATTTGGGCTTTACAACTCCAACTCCAATACAAGCCGAGTCTTTTAACGTGATCGCTTCTGGTAAAGATCTCGTTGGAATTGCACAAACTGGGACAGGTAAAACTTTAGCTTATATGCTGCCTATTTTAAGACATCTTAAATTTTCGAAGCAAGAAAACCCAAGAGTTTTGGTCTTAGTTCCAACGCGAGAACTTGTAGTACAGGTGGTGAGTGAGACTGAAAAATTTTCGAAATACATCAATAATCGCGT
>CAYMDB010000110.1:0-8814 GCA_964388865.1 uncultured Flavobacteriaceae bacterium | reverse complement strand
TTAACATTACTTTTTACCGCAGCTTTTATGACCGCTCAACAAACCATACCCAATACTATTCAAACTGAAGTAGAAACAGCATTATCGCATTACCCACAATTAGACAGCACCGACATTGAATTTAGATTTAAGAAAAATATTAAAAAATCGACTATGCAGGCACGACCAACATTTGGCAGCTTGTTTAGAAGTAGAAAAAAACGAAGTTATGTTGTTCTTATTAGTGAAAAATTTAAAGTTTCTGATAAGGAATTTAAAACAACCGATATTCCTTCAGATATATTTATAGGCTGGATTGGGCATGAATTAGGCCATATTATGGATTATAGAAACCGAAGTAATTTCGATTTGGTGTTATTTGGTATCAATTATTTATTTTCCAACAGACATATTGTAGAAGCTGAACGGGCTGCCGATTCTTATGCGGTTGAACATGGAATGGAAGATTATATTTTAAAAACAAAACATTTTATTTTGAACAATGCCGAAATTTCCACGGCATACAAAGAACGAATTAATAAGTACTACCTCTCACCAGAAGAAATTTTGGAATTGGTTAATCAACGTGAAGCTACACTTCTAAACGACTAATTATTTTTCAAAAAGTCTTCCCACTCCGCAAACTTTTCTTCACCCATAACACGCTCCATTTTAACCTGTCCTCCTTTTTTGCCGTTGCGTTCATTCCAAGCGTAAAATTTATCAGCTAAAATAATTGAAACTTTAACCCCTTTTAAAGCTTTAGATCTTGCAACTTTATAATTTTTATTGGCGTCTTTTAATGCTTTGTCGAGGGCTTCAGCTATTTCTTTCTCGTTCACGTTCTCAATTTCAGAACCTAAATACCAATAGTGATAAAACTCGTTATCCTCCTTACTGCGTTTGGCGCAAATGGTATATTCTGTAATCTTTGTTTCAAATTGATCTTCTAACGCTCGCATGGCAGCATCCATCTTATTTACAGATAATTGAGAACCAACAGTGTTTAAAAAGAATTTAGTTCGTCCTGTTATTTTAATTTCAGCACGTTCAACATCTGTAAATGCAATGGTATCGCCAATTAAATACCTCCAAGCACCACTTACCGTACTGATAATTAACACATAATCTTGATCTAACGCAACATCTTTTAAGGCTATAACTGGAGCATCTTTCGCTAAATATCCATCTTCATTGATGTATTTTGGCTGAAATGGCACAAACTCAAAATAAATACCATTATCAATATTTAATTGCATGCCATCTGTTTCTGGTCGAATTTGAGTGGCAATATACCCTTCTGAAGCCAAATAGGTATCAATGACAATGACGGGTTTACCCATTAAGGCCTTAAAGCTTTTTTCGTAAGGACCAAAGGCAACTCCGCCAGAGGTGTAAACTTGAAGATTAGGCCAAATTTCATGTATATGTTTCAAATTATGATGTGCAATCACCTTTTTTAACATTAGTTCTATCCAAGACGGAATGCCGCTTAATGCCCCAATATCCCAATCTTTAGCTTGTTTTGCAATGCGCTCTACACGCTCGTCCCAATCGTCAATTTTTGAAATCTTTTCGCCCGGTTTATAGAAACCACTAAACCACGACGGAATTCTACTTGCGCTAATACCACTAATCTCGCCTTCTAAATGATCATCAGAAGTTTGTAAATCTGTAGAACTACCGAGCATCATTATATCTTTTTCAAAAAAGTTGCTTGGCAAGTCAAAATTCTTCAGAGCAAAAACTTGTTTAATTCCGGCTTGTCGTATCGCTTCAATCATATCATCAGTCACCGGAATACGTTTACTCGTTTTTCCTGTAGTACCAGAACTCAGTGCAAAATAAGAAGGTGAGCCCGGCCAGGTAACATTTTTTTCCTGGTCGTGCAATTTGCACCACCATTCGTCATTAATTTTATTGTAATCAAAATAAGGAACCGATTTAGAAAAGGCGGCAGGCACATTATCGGCTTTTAAAATGTTTTTGAACTTGTAAAATTTTCCAAACTGTGTCTCCTTTGCTTTTTCTAATAAGTCTATTAATACTTTATTTTGTGCCTCAATAGGGAAAACGTCAGTAGAAACAAAATCTTTCAAATAAATAACTCCCTTTATAATATGTCCTAGTATTGCCATGGTTCAACTTTTCTCAAATTTCGCTTTATTTTATCAGAATTTTAAAGACTTAACAAAATTATAATTGATTTACATGAAGTTAATAAGTGAAGCTATTTTTATTGCTGAGGATATTTTATATTCTCAACTTTTAAGCCACAAAATTTGTTTAATTTTGCGCATCTAAAATTAAAATTTAATTCAAAATGAAAGACACTGCATTATCTTCTACTCACATAGCGCTCGGAGCTAAAATGGTTCCTTTTGCTGGTTATAACATGCCTGTACAATACGAAGGGGTAAATAAAGAGCATGAAACTGTGAGGCATGCAGTTGGTGTATTTGATGTGTCTCATATGGGTGAATTTTTAGTTGAAGGTCCGAATGCTCTAGAATTAGTTCAAAAAGTAACGAGTAATGACGCCTCAAAATTAACCGTGGGAAAAGCGCAATACAGTTGTATCCCAAATGATATGGGTGGCATTGTAGATGATCTTATTGTTTATAAATTAAAGGAAGACAGCTATCTTCTAGTAGTAAATGCCAGTAATATTGAAAAAGATTGGAATTTTATCTCGTCTAAAAATGATGTTGGTGCGCAATTACGCGATTTAAGTGCCGATTATTCGCTACTCGCTATTCAAGGTCCAA
This sequence comes from uncultured Flavobacteriaceae bacterium, assembly GCA_964388865.1. Taxonomy (GTDB): domain Bacteria; phylum Bacteroidota; class Bacteroidia; order Flavobacteriales; family Flavobacteriaceae; genus Winogradskyella. The sequence goes on along the minus strand of CAYMDB010000110.1, from coordinate 6,067 downwards.
AGGCCATAGAAGCCATGCAAAGCTTAACATCTCATGATTTATCTCAAATAAATTTTTACAATTTTGTGATTGGCGATTTTGCTGGTTTTCCAGAAATTATTATTTCGGCAACAGGCTATACCGGCAGTGGTGGCTTTGAAATTTATTGTAAAAACTCAGAAGTACAGCAAATTTGGGATAAGGTTTTTGAAGCTGGTAAACCTTACGGCATAAAACCTATAGGATTAGCTGCACGAGATACCTTGCGTTTAGAAATGGGTTATAGTTTATACGGCAATGATATTGACGACACAACGTCTCCTTTTGAAGCGGGATTGGGTTGGATTGTAAAATTCACCAAAGAATTCACCAACTCAGAAAACTTGTTAGAACAAAAGAAAAACGTTTTAACGCGAAAACTCGTGGCCTTTGAATTAGATGGTAAAGGAGTCCCAAGACACGGTTATGATATTGTAGATGCCAATAGCCAACTTATCGGAAAAGTAACCTCTGGCACCATGTCGCCTTCACTTAAAAAAGGAATTGGATTGGGCTATGTAACCCCAGAATTCTCAAGTTTTGGAAGTCAAATTTATATACAAGTTCGCAAAAATGATATTCCTGCAACCGTTGTAAAACTGCCTTTTTATAAAGGTTAAAGAACGCTACTGAAGGCTGATTTGGTTAATGAAGAAGGATCTCAACAAACATCGTATACTAATATTAGGAGCCAGCGGCTATCTTGGTAATGCTATCTACAAAGAATTAGGGCCCTATTTTAAGAGCTTCGGAACCTATAGAACTCCGAAAAAAGAATTTGAGACCAATAAACAATTCTTTCAGTACAATGTTGAAGAAGATGATGTGTACGAAATTCTTGAAGCTTGTAAACCTTCAATTATAATTTCTGCACTTCGTGGTGATTTTCATGCGCAAACCATAGCGCATCAGCATATTGCCGAATATGTAGTAGCAACCGGATGTAAAATTATCTTTCTATCCTCAGCCAATACGTTTGATGCGTATAGCAAATATCCTAGTTATGAGTTAGATAAAACCTTAAGTCATAGCATCTACGGTCATTTTAAAATAAAAGTCGAAAACTTATTATTACGCTTGCCAAAAACCCAAGTAGCCGTAGTGAGATTACCTATGGTATTTGGGGTGAATTCGCCAAGATTACTCGAAATTAAGCAAGCCATCACTGACAAGGCGTCAGTAGAAATTTTTCCGAACTTAATAATGAATGTCACTCTGGATAAAAAAGTAACCCAACAAATTCATTACATCATTAATCGAAATAAGTATGGGATTTTTCATTTGGGAAGTACAGATTTGGTGCATCACGATGAATTTATTAGAGACATCACCCATATTTTAACTGAAGAAAAAGTTTTGTTAAAACACGTATTTACTACCAACGAAGATCGGTATTTAGCCGTTTTGCCAAAGTATAATAAACTGCCAAAACACCTTCAAATTACCAGTGAGAAAGTATTAGAAGAACTTCAAAAATAAGCTTGGCGCAGTTAACATTATTTCTTAGCTTTATACAAATATTTAATTATGAAATTAGACGACGCTACTATAGAAAAAAAATTACTTCAATTTCCTGATTGGGATTATTCTGATGATGCCATTCATGCTGAATTTGAATTTGAAAATTTTAAAGATTGTTTCAGTGCCATGAGCAGAATTGCTTTTGAATGCGAAGCACAACACCACCATCCTAGCTGGAGTAATACTTATAATATTCTCAACATATCACTTTCTACACACGATGCAGATGGTGTTACACAAAAAGACTTTGATCTTGCTGCAGCCATTGAAGCGATCGTGGAAGTTGAAGAATAGAAAATCCGTTTCCTATTTGAAGTAAAATATTACATTTATATCAAAGTATAGTGCTTAAATTTGCATGCCTATTTTTTATTTTAAAATTTAGGAATTTTAGTGGGTTAATAACTTTTTAACATTCAATTATGGGAAGAGCTTTTGAGTTTAGAAAAGCAAGAAAAATGAAACGATGGTCGGCCATGAGCAAGGCCTTTACGCGTATAGGTAAGGACATTGTAATGGCCGTAAAGGATGGCGGACCAGATCCGGATGCCAACTCGCGTTTAAGAGCAGTGATACAGAATGCAAAGTCTGTAAACATGCCTAAAGATAATATAGAACGCGCTATAAAACGGGCATCAGATAAAACCTTAGGAGATTATAAGGAGGTTGTTTTTGAAGGCTACGCACCTCATGGCATTGCGGTTTTAGTAGAAACGGCTACCGATAATAATACGCGTACCGTAGCCAATGTACGCAGTTACTTTAATAAATGTGATGGGAGTTTGGGTGTTTCGGGTTCTGTCGTTTTTATGTTTGATCATACTTGTAATTTCAGAATAAATGCCGAAGGTTTAGATCCGGAAGAATTAGAACTTGAATTTATCGATTACGGGGCAGAAGAGGTCTTTGCAGATGATGACGGTATTCTCATTTACGCTCCCTTTGAAAGTTTTGGGGCTATTCAATCTGAATTAGAATCTAGAAAGATTGAAATTTTGTCATCAGGCTTTGAGCGCATTCCGCAAGTCACAAAAGCTTTAACACCAGAAGAAGCCGAAGATGTTGAAAAATTATTGGAAAAACTCGAAGAAGATGATGATGTGCAAAACGTTTATCATACCATGGAAGAAACTACTGAAGATTAATCGTTTTAATTTAAAACACTTTAAAAATCGCTTTTGCCTAAACCTCAGTTTTACCAAAGCAACGTTTTGGTTTTAATACTCTTACAAGATTTTATATCAATGGTCTGACACACAAATTAACAGTATTCATTTTTTGAAACGGCCTTAAGTTTTATCAATTCATTTATTTTCAACTCTAAATAATATATTTGCAGTAGAATCCCAACCCGTTTGAGTGCAAACCGATTATATTTTATTGATGCTGTTAGAGCATTTGCAATACTGATGATGCTTCAAGGGCATTTCATCGATACGCTTTTAGAGCCCTCTTACAGAGATTCAAATCACATAGCTTACAGCACATGGGAATATTTTAGAGGGATTACGGCACCTCTGTTTTTCACTATCTCTGGATTAATTTTTTCTTATCTTCTTATAAAGGCAAAACACAAGGGCAGCGAGACTAAACGTATGCGAAAAGGTGTATTAAGAGGCCTTATGCTCATTGTTATAGGTTACTCGCTTCGCATACCTCTTTTTAGTTGGCTCTTTGGTCAATTTAACACCTTATTTCTAGTTGTAGATGTGCTGCAATGTATTGGACTTTCCCTTATTTTAATTGTTATTATTTACCGACTAACTTTTAAGAAAACTCTGGTCTTTTCCGTGCTTATGCTAGTATTTGGAATCGTCATTTTTTTAACAGAACCCTTGTATCGTTTTTTAGAACTTCCTAATGTTCCTATCGCAATTTCAAATTACGTATCCAAAGCTAATGGCTCTGTTTTTACTATTATTCCTTGGTTTGGTTATATTGCCTTCGGTGCCTTTATATCCACCCTATTCTACAAATATTTAGAACGTCCACGCTTCAAAATGGCCATCATTCTCAGTTTTTTTATAATTGGTGTGTTACTAATTAATAAGTCGTCATGGCTATTGTTAAAACTCTATGCCATTACCGATATCCAATTAATAGAAGACGTGGCCAACTTCAATTATCTGTTTATTAGGTTGGGTAATGTCTTGGTAATTTTTAGTCTTTTCTACACCTTGGAAAACTATATAAAACAGCCAATTATTTTAAAAATCGGACAAAAAACACTTTCCATTTACGTCATTCATTTTGTGATTATTTATGGAAGTTATACGGGTCTAGGTTTGTCTCAAATTATCGGTAAAACTTTAGTACCCTTTCAAGCCATATTTGGTGCACTGTTATTTTTAACAACAGTAGTGTTTATATCGTTTTATTATACCAAAACAAATAAGTTTATATATTCAGCAGTTCGGAAGCTAGGAAAAAAAATAAAAAAAAGTGTGCATTGAACTCACTAAAAATATTGTATTTTTAAAATTGTTATGAAAGAACTACTCGAAAATTTTTATACCTCGTTATGTAATTTGGAAGCCGATAAAATGGTGGCCTGTTACCACGATGATGTCATTTTTGAGGATCCTGCTTTTGGAATCTTAAAAGGAAAACGCGCCAAGGCCATGTGGCAAATGTTATGCGAATCTCAAAAAGGGAAGGATTTTAAAGTGACGTTTTCAAATATTGAAGCTCATGACCACATAGGCTCCGCACATTGGGAGGCTTTTTATACCTTTAGTAAAACCGGAAGAAAAGTCCACAATAAGGTAGACGCAAACTTTGAGTTTAAAGATGGCTTAATCCTAAAACACACCGATCACTTTAAAATACATGCTTGGGCAAAACAAGCTATGGGTTTTAAGGGGTTAATTATGGGTGGTACTCCATATTTTAAAACAAAATTAAGATCGAAAACCAATGATCTTTTAGATACTTATCTGAAAGAAAAAAAGCTATCGTCGTAAAACAAATAGCTTTTTCGGGGCAATGTTTCTTTTTAGGGACACACAGTTTACTTTATGTTTCATTGCGATATTGTATAGAGCTCAACTTTTGTGCCATAACCCACATGATTCGATAATTAACTGTAATCTTTGACTTTACCTTTGACATCCTTAAAAAAAGATTTTATAAAATTAAAATCTGCTACCATATCTTCTGTAGGATAAAACGGTTCTGAAATCTTGTTTTGTTTGTTTTCAAAATCGAGTGTAAACATAATGATAGGCACTTGGGCTGCTTTGGCAATGTAGTAGAATCCTGTTTTCCAGTTTTCAACTTTTTTTCTGGTCCCTTCAGGTGCTAAGGTTAACCTAAATTCGTCTTCACCTTGAAATAATTTCGCTATAGCTTCCACTTTATTCTGCCCTGGTGTTCTATCTAAAGGTTTTCCGCCTACGGCCCTAAAATAATAGCCAAATGGCCAAGTGAAGAGTTCTTTTTTTCCAACAAAATTAGTTTTTACATTCGTAATTTTCCGAAGCAATAACCCCATAAAAAAATCGTGCCAGCTCGTATGAGGCGCGGCAATAATTACTGCCTTTTTTACCGTATTTTTAGAAAAATTGACATTTCCAACAACTTTCCAACCCAAAAGTTTAAAATAGATGAATTTCGCTAATCCACGCATCTTACATCTTTTTGTAAAGTGCGAGGAGCTTTTCGCGAGTGGCAATCGTTTTCCAATGTTTTCCTAAGGCATTTTCCCACAGAGGCTCTAAACTCAGTGCTACATCGATCATTTTATTGATTTCATTATCACCCAAATCTTTACAAATTCCTTTAGGTAGCTTAATATTATGCTTGGCTTTCATCTTTTTAAAAAGCGCGACATCCTCTGGATAATACTCCTCTAAATGATCAAAAACAATACAATTACCAATGCCATGTTTCACGCCTAATAAATAGCCCAAGCCATAGCTCATAGCGTGTGCAACACCAACTTGAGAGTAAGCGATGCTCATACCACCATGCCATGATGCCATCATTAATTTATCTTGTGCGTCTTCTTTAGATAAATGGTCTTCTAAAAAAATTTCTTTACAAAGGGCATATGCTTTCTCTCCAAAACTTTGACTAAAAGCATTTAAATAAGTACCTTTTAACGATTCAACGCAATGAATAAAACAATCCATGCCTGTGTAAAACCACTGATTTTTAGGCACATCTTTGGTTAATTCCGGATCTAAAATCACTTGATCAAAAGGGGTGAAATCGCTATTGATGCCGAGTTTACGTTCTGGACCTGTTAAAATAGTTGTTCTGGAGACCTCTGCGCCCGTACCAGAGATAGTTGGAATACCTACATGATAAATCGCAGGATTTTTTATTAAATCCCAGCCCTGATAATCTTTAGACTCCCCTTTGTTGGTTAACATTAAAGACACCGCCTTCGCCATATCCATTACGCTGCCACCACCTATACCAATAATTCCGGAGGGAAGCTCACTGAATTCAAGAATAATATCTTCAACTAGGTCATCAATCTGGGATGTCTTCGGTTCTTCGGTTGTAGGAACATAAATAATCT
>CAYMDB010000109.1:0-9133 GCA_964388865.1 uncultured Flavobacteriaceae bacterium | reverse complement strand
TAGTAGGGGCCTTGGAATAATATTGAGAATTGTTTTGAATAGTTTTTTTGACACGGATTTCACAGATTTACACGAATTTTTATAGGATGACTCTTTTGTGAGTTAAGCTGTCTTCACCAAAATTAATAAGTAATCCTAATTTTAATTTTGAAACTGCTAAATAATTAAGGGTTTGTTTAATATGTGAGTCGGTAAGGCAACGAATGGCTTTGATTTCTAAAATTATTTTGTTATAAATAATGAAGTCAGCCTTGTATTTATGAGGCAGTAAATTTCCTTTGTAATGAATATTATAAGAAGTTTCGCTTGAATAATTTATAATGTGGTCAATGAATTCTTTCTCTAATGCATCCCCATAAACTACTTCGTTGAATCCTTTACCTCGTTCCCTGCGGACGCTCATACATAAACCAATAATTTTATAAGTGTTTTCATTATAAAGTAGGTTATTCATAATTTGAATTTTGAGTAATTAATCCGGGAAATTCAGTGAAATCCGTCTTAAATAGAATGTAATTCAAAAGCATCTGCATAAATCAATTTAATAAATCCCTTACCTAATTGACTACATAATTCCGTGCAAATTCCAATTATTTTGTAAGTATCTTCATTTCGTAATAACGTACTCGAAATATAAATTTTAAGTAAATAATACGCACAATCTTTTCATTTATCCAACACAGAATCCTTGATAATCAGTATAATGCGTGTCTATAAATTTAAAGTACCAAAGCCGCACTCCGAAACTCATCCTCCGCCGTAGAAGAAATCCCCAACGCTTCATGCACATAAGCAAAAGTGGATAGAATCTCAGGTTTTCCATCGACAATGGCAACGTCGTGCTCAAAATGAACACTTGGTTTTCCATCTTGGGTTACAATAGTCCAGCCGTCTTTAAGTTGTTTTACTTTATGAGTTCCCATATTAATCATAGGTTCAATAGCGACAACCATGCCTTCAATAAATTTTTTACCTCTACCACGTCTTCCATAATTAGGCATTTCAGGATCCTCGTGCATTTTTCGACCTAAACCATGGCCTACTAATTCTCGGACCACACCATAACCATGAGCTTCGCAATGCTGTTGAATCGCAGAGCCAACATCACCAACGCGATTATAAACTGTCAATTCTCGGATACCTATATATAAGGACTCTTTGGTAACTTCAATTAGTTTTTTGGTGTCAGCAGCTACCTCTCCAATTTCAAAAGTATAGGCATGATCGCCATAAAAATCATTCATTAAAGCTCCACAATCTATAGATACAATATCTCCATTTTTTAAGGGAATATCAGTAGGTAAACCGTGCACTACAGCCTCATTTACACTGCATAAAAGCGTTGAAGGACAGTCGTAAAGTCCCTTAAAACCTGGTAAAGCACCATGGTCTCTAATAAATTCTTCGGCAATAGTGTCTAAGTGATTGGTGGTAACGCCTTCCTTCACTTCTTTAGCCAACATCCCTAAGGTTTTTGATACTATAAGCGCGCTTTGGCGCATTAATTCGATCTCTTCTCTAGTTTTTACAATAATCATTTTGTATTATTTGAGTGACAAAGATAGGGTAATTATTACTATTTTTAAATTTGGTCAAAACATGATAAAAAACAGTTTTTAACTAAGTTTAGTGTCCTAATTTTACAGTGTAAATTTGAAATAATTATGTATAAGACTGTAAGCGCAGAAGAGGCAGTAAAATTCATTAAGTCTAATGATAAAGTATATATTCAAGCTGCAGCAGCTGTTCCTAGTGTATTAATTAAAGCACTTACAGCGCGACATGAAGAGTTGAGAAATGTTGAAATTTGCCAGTTGCATACAGAGGGTGAGGCACCTTATGCTAATCCAGAATTAGCTAAGAGTTTTCATGTTAATTGTTTTTTTATCGGTAAAAATATAAGACATACACTACATGCCGGAAACGGTTCTTACACACCAGTATTTCTCAGTGAGGTGCCGCTTTTATTTAAAAGAAACATCATTGATTTACAGGTTGCTTTAATTCATGTTTCTATTCCAGATAAGCACGGTTATTGTTCTCTCGGTGTTTCCATAGAGGCCACTTTAGCAGCCATTGATAATGCAGATTACGTTATAGCACAGGTTAACAAACAAATGCCACGAACACATGGTGCTGGTATTATTCATCATTCAGAAATTGATGCTTTTGTAGAATGTGATGAACCTTTGCCAACCCATGATATGGCTGAGCCAAACGCTGTTGAGAATAAAATAGGTGATTTTGTAGCGGAATTAATTGAAGACCGAAGTACCCTACAAATGGGTATTGGTAACATTCCTAATGCTGTTTTAACAAGATTGCATAATCATAAAGATTTAGGTTTACATACCGAGATGTTTTCAGATGGTGTTATTGATTTAATTTTAGAGGACGTTATCACTGGCAATTACAAAGAAATTAATAGGGGTAGAGCTTTAGCAACTTTTTTATTGGGGTCTAAACGTTTATATGATTATGTAGATGACAATCCATATATAGAAATGCGCGCCTCTAATTACACTAATGATGTATCTATTATTAAGCAAAATCCAAGAATGGTGGCTATTAATTCTGCTATTGAAGTGGATGTAACCGGGCAAGTTTGCGCAGACTCTATCGGTGGGCAAATTTATTCTGGAGTAGGCGGACAAATGGATTTTATTCGTGGCGCATCGCTTAGCCAAGGAGGTAAAGCCATTATAGCGCTACCGTCTATAACCAAAAAGGGTATTAGTAGAATTGTGCCTACTTTAAAACCGGGCGCAGGTGTGGTGACCACAAGAGCTCATACACATTATGTGGTGACAGAATACGGTGTAGCCAATTTATTTGGAAAAACTATCAAAGAGCGCGTTAAAGCACTTATTAATATTGCACATCCAGACCACAGAGAAGCTATAGAAAAAGACTATGTTGAACTCGTTTAAAGCATTGGTAATTAGTGTATTAAAACTGCCACCATTTTTTTTGTACTCGCTGTAAATCTGGCTCCTCATTGGTAATCATGTGATAGATTTCTCCCCAGCCGAGAATACCACCGATATTGCGATCGTCTATAAAAAGATCAGCATGGATTTTACGGCTTCTATCGTTATCAAATTTTTCTTCAGGAAAACTAGCATTAACAGCGTAAAATTCAATTCCGTTTTCTCTACAAAACTCAATAGCCTCTTGAAGTTTAATACCACTTCTGTAGGTCCATAAAATTAACCTGTGACCGTCCTGTTGCAAGCGTTGTAGGGTTTCAAAAGCAAAAATGCGTGTTTTTCCTATTTTAGGATACGCATCTTCTACAATGGTGCCATCAAAATCGACGGCTATAATTAAGCGGTCTTGAAAATTCATACAAGCAAATAATTCTTGGGCAAAGTTATAATAATCTATAGGCTATACAAGACTGTGTTGCGTCATTGCCTCTGGCTGCGGAATATCCATTAATTTTAAAATAGTTGGCGCTATATCCCCTAAAATACCATCTTTTATGTTTTTTAAATCTTTGTCTATTAGTATAATTGGAACAGGATTAGTGGTATGCGCAGTGTTTGGGGACCCATCTGGATTAATCATAGTTTCACAATTACCGTGATCTGCAATTAAAATTGTGGTGTAATTATTTTCTAAAGCTACAGTTACCACATCTTTAACACAAGCATCAACAGCTTCACAAGCTTTAATAGCGGCTTCCATAACACCCGTATGACCCACCATATCTCCATTGGCAAAATTAAGGCAGACAAAGTCTACTTCACCTTTATTGAGTTCAGGAATCAAAGCATCTCTAAGTTCATAGGCACTCATTTCTGGTTTTAAATCGTAAGTTGCTACTTTTGGTGAGTTTCGTAAAATTCTTGTTTCGCCTTTAAATGGAGTTTCTTGCCCACCTGAAAAGAAAAAAGTTACATGTGGATATTTTTCAGTTTCAGCGATTCTTATTTGTTTCTTATCGTGTTTCTCTAAAACTTCTCCTAGGGTTTCCGTTAAGTTATCTTTATTGAAGACCACATTAATGCCTTTAAAATTTGCATCGTAATTTGTTAGTGTAACATAATGCAGTTTTAATTTGTGCATGTTATATTCGTGAAAATCGTCTTGGGTTAAAGCTTGTGTCAGTTGACGCCCACGATCGGTTCTAAAATTAAAAAAGATAACAACATCGTCTTCATTTATTGTTGCTGTGGGATAATTGTGGTTATCCACAATAATTAGGGGTTTTAAAAACTCATCAGTGACGTTATTTTCATAATGATCTTGTATCGTCTTTAAAACATTCTGGGTGTGTTCACCTTTGCCTTCTACTAAAGCATCATATGCTATTTTTACGCGTTCCCAACGTTTGTCTCTATCCATGGCGTAGTAACGGCCCGTAACAGTAGCTAATTTTGCAGAAGTTTTCTTTAAATGCTCGTCTAATTCTGAAATAAAACCGTATCCTGATTTCGGATCTACATCTCTTCCATCGGTAAAAGCATGCACAAATACATCTTTTAAACCATAATCGTTTGCAGCATCAACGAGTCCAAATAAATGTAAAATATGAGAATGCACGCCACCATCGCTTACCAAACCTAAAAAGTGGACGTTTTTCTGATTGGTTTTTGCGTATTCAAAAGCATTTTTCAACACCTTTTCTTCCTTAAGCGACTTATTCTTAACCGCGAGGTTAATTTTTACTAAATCTTGATATACAATGCGGCCAGCACCCAAATTCATGTGTCCTACCTCACTATTTCCCATTTGACCTTCAGGTAAACCCACATGGAGTCCGTCTGTTCTTAAACTTGCATTAGGATACTTGGTGTATAAGGCATCTATAAATGGAGTTTGTGCATTGTCTATAGCTGAAACTTTAGGATCGGGAGATTTTCCCCAACCATCTAAAATCATTAAAATCACTTTTTTATTCATGGTTCTATTATTTAACACTATCAAAGATAATATATACAACACTATAACAAATTTATAAGTCTATAAAATTTTGAAGGTTATGACTAGTTTAACTTTATGTAAGTGATAAATAAACTAAAATTGAACTTTTATTACAGTATTAACAGATTTGTTTTCAAACAGTTAAAAGTGTGTTATATCACTTTTTGTAGTGTAACAAAATAGATTTTTTGTTGTCTCTTAGCTGTAATCAAATAAACATCAATCGAATTAAAAATCTTTCATCATGAAAAAAACAGTAACAGTATTGGCCCTTGCATTGGGTTTATCAATGTCAAATTTAAATGCAATTAACAGCAATGTATATTTAAATGTTGAAGTAGAAACTACCGAAGTTTTTGAAGTTAGTCCGTTGTGCAAGGCCGTTGCTATTGGCAATTTAGAAGAAGTTAATAAGCTTATCAAAGCTGGTGCAGATGTCAATGAGAAATCTAACGGCATGATGCCTATACATTATGCGGCAAAATACAATCGTGTTGAAATTATAAAGGTATTAATTACAGCAGGATCGAAAATTCATAAGCCATGCGATTTGGGTTATACAGCTTTACTACACGCGCAAAAAACAAATGCTGTTGATGCCGAAAATTTCTTAAAACGATTTAAAGATAAAAGTGTCTAGGAGTAGACCATTATTTGAGTTAGTTAGTTAGAAAAAGCGTCCCTAGGGCGCTTTTTTGTATCTACTAATGGCTTGCTTAATTCTTTCAATTCTATTTTCAGGGTCGGGATGTGTACTCTGAAACTCTGGCAAGCGATTAGGACCGGAAGCAGCTTTTAATATTTGCATAACACCTATCATTTCCTCCGGATTGTAACCCGCGTCAATCATAAATCTAACGCCTAGTTCGTCGCTTTCTAGTTCATCTTCTCTTCCATTAGTCAGCAAGGTTCCTTGCCTAATTTGCTGCGCAACAGTTTCCATATCAATTGCGGCAGCTCCCATAATTAAAGTTTGCCAATATTTAGAATCCGTAATACGTTCATTGGAATGTTTTCCTAAAACATGGCCAATTTCGTGCCCCAGAACTCCGGCCAATTGATCTTCATTTTCCAATTGAGAAAATAAGGCATAGGTAATAAAGATTTGGCCACCAGGTAAGGCAAAAGCATTGATGGTTTTGTCATCTGCTAAAAGATGAAACTCATAATTGTAGGGAGTTTTCTTTGCTATACTGCTATTAATGAGTTTTGTTCCTACATTATCTACTAAAGTCTGATAATCAGTCCGTGGATGAAGACCCCCGTGCTGTTGCGCCATGCCAGGCGCACTTTGTAAACCTATGGCAATTTCTTGTTCTGGGGATAAAGAAATAGCTTGCGTTCGGCCAGTGTAGGGATTGGTTTCTTGCTGGCTGCAACGACGGATAAATGCAAATGCAACTATGGCCACACCTATTAAAAGCCTTATTTTAAAGTTACCTCTTCTCATCGGATTGAGTTATAGTAAACTAAATGTACAAAAGGTTTTTTCATAATTAATAATCACGTTATAGAATTTTTGTTTTCATTTAAAATTTGTTACTTTAAAAAATCTAAGTTGGTATTTGGTTCAATCTCATAAGGAGCTTTTTCATACTCAAAAATCCGAGCATTTAAAGTTCCTTTAAGCGTTATAGTGTCACCTTCAAAAGCGATCCAGCTGCCTTCTCTTAATCCAATGACGGGTTGTGTGTTGTAGCTGTGAAACTCTTTAACTCGGGTTTCCCGTGTTTCACCCATATGAGTGCTGCTCGATATAGGATCTAAATAGTGCGGATTGATATTAAACGGAACTAAACCTAGAGTTTTAAAACTGGGTGGATATACTATGGGCATATCATTAGTGGTTTGCATCGTTAAACCACAAATATTACTTCCTGCACTTGTGCCTAGGTAAGGCGTACCGTTAAACACAGCATTTTTTATAGCAGTTAACGCCTCTTTTTTGTAGAGTTGAGACACTAATACAAAAGTATTACCACCACCAACAAAAATGCCTTTAGCCTCTTTTATGGCGGTCTCGGGGTTTTTAAATTCGTGCAAACCCTTCACATTTTTATTTATTTTTTTGAAAGCTTTAGATACTATTTTAGTGTAGTCTTCATGAGAAATACCGCCAGGTCTCGCATAAGGCACAAATAGGATTTCATCTGCCTCTTTAAAAAGACATTTAAGTTCCTCAATAAGATAGTCTAAATAACCACTGCCATGAAGGGTTGAGGTACTTGCAATTAGTATAGATTTCAATGCTGCTATTTTTTTAGTTTATTTCCGCTTTAAAGAACGTCATTTTTTTTGAATTCTTCTTTTTTTGCATTTAACAAAGATTTACGAACAGATTCCTATGAAAATCAAAGAATATGTACGAAATTTAGTTTTCCTAATTAAAAACAATGAAACAACCACTACTCGTATTATTCAGCATTTTTAGTCTAATAGCCTTCAGTCAAGATGGCGACCGAAAATTAATCAACGGAAAAATTGTGGTAACGTCAGAGGATAAAGAAGGTGTTGCAGTCTACAACACAACATCCAATAGAGGCACAGCTACAGATAAAGAGGGTTATTTTGCTTTAAAGGTTGCAGTGAATGATATTGTTGAGTTTAGTGCATTGCAGTTTCAGGACTTTAAAGTGACGATTACAGAACAGATAATGAGTTCTAAACGCTTAACCGTTATTTTGGTTGAGGAGGTGAATAAATTAGATGAAGTCGTTTTGCTTCCGTTTGATCTTACAGGAAACTTAAACGCAGATCTTGAAAATGTAAGGACTTATAATGTAAGTTTAGACGATGTGTATTTCGGTTTAGATCACATTTCAGACTTTGAATTTTCGGCAGATTACAAATCGAAAGCCGATAATTTAGCATTTAATGAGTACAATCCAAGAGTAGATAACATGCTCAACCTTGTTAATCTCGCTGGTTTTTTAGTGAGCCAAGTTGCGGATATAGATAAGAAATATCCCATAACCGAAGAGGATAAAGCTTTAAACAAGACGCCTTTTAAGGAAGCTTTAGACAAGTATAGCATAAATTTTATTCATTCAAATTTTGGTATACCTATAAATCAAGTTGAAGATTTTCTAGATTATATTGAGGAACAAGGAGTGGAAGAAAGCTTGCTCGCAAAAAATAAAGAACTACAATTTTTAGAACGTATTTCGCAGCTCAGCAAATCCTTTCTTAAGTTTGAGCGTGAAAAGGAATAAGTTTGTTTTTCTTTTACTAGCCTTTGGGTTGATTTTTGTCGCAAATGCTCAGCTCAAGGATTTAAGAGGTCAACTTATATCTACAGATGAGGTTGAGGGGTTACATATTTTGAATAAAACCGCAGCTAAATATACTATATCCAACGAAGATGGCAGTTTTGTGATTCTGGCAAAAGTTTTAGATACTCTTGTTATTTCGGGTGTAAAATACGAGTCACAAGAATTTATAATTACGCAAGCTATTTCAGATATTGGGAATTTTTCTATTGTACTCATTGAGCAAATTAACGCTTTAAATGAAGTTGTCGTTGGCAAAATTTTTACAGGAAGTCTTCAATCTGACTTGGAAAATCTAGATGCGAAACCTCAAATTAATTTCTATGATTTAGGTATACTGGGTTACAAGGGTAAACCCCTAACACTTAATGAACGAAAATTGCACGATGCAGATGCAGGACCTATTGGAATGATTATGGGCGGACCATTTGGTGGTGGTGTAAGCCTAAACCTGCACAAACTTCTTAACCAGTTTAGTGGGCGAACTAAAAAGCTAAAAGAAATTGTAGCCTTAGATAATGAGGAAGCGTGCATTAGTCGCCTAAGAAGAGAATTCGAAGCAGCTATTTTTGAAACCGATTCCTTAGCTCAGCATCTTAAAAACGAATACTTCTATTTTTGCCAAGAAGATGATCAATTTGAAGCCTTGTGCCAAGAACAAAATGATTTGAAATCCATAGAATTTCTAAAACAAAAATTGAAATCCTATAAAGCCATTAGGCAGTCCGTAACTAAAGAGTAACTTTGGAACGCCTTTTGAATAGTTTTAAAAAAAATACCAAGCAACCCATGAAATCATTATATCTCATCTTTGCGCTCGCCGTAGTGCCTTTATTTATTTCAAGTAAAGAAAAGCACAAATATTATGTAAGTGTAACCGAAATAGAATATGTAAAAAAGGACAACGCGCTTCAAATTATAAGTCAGATTTTTAT
>CAYMDB010000108.1:0-9195 GCA_964388865.1 uncultured Flavobacteriaceae bacterium | reverse complement strand
AAATTTGATATTAGAAATGCAAATTGAAATTAATCTAGGTTTTGCAATGGTCTTGTTTTATTATTTAAGCTGCTTTTTCAAGCTCTTTTTGTAGTGCTTACAATACAAATGATTTAAATAGCACTTCCCTATCTGTTTTAATGCCCTATAATCGTATCTCACTTTATATTTAGTACTTCTTTAATTTTATGAAACACCTCATTGTTTTCATAAACACCCGAAAACAGATCCGATTTAGGCCCATAAGCAAATATAGGCACCATTATGCCCGTATGATCGTATGTTGAAAAATCGCCTTCTACCACATTATCTTTCAAGTTACCTTGTGGAATACTTAAACCAGAAGTCTCATGATCTGCAGTTATTATAACAAGTGTATTTTCATGTGCATCTGCATATTTAATTGCCTCTGTAATGGCTTTATCAAAATCAATAGCCTCTGATATGATACCTGAAATATCATTTACATGTCCAAATGAATCTATCTGTGCGCCTTCAACCAACAAAAAAAAAGGTTTCTTTTTATTGCTTAGATATGCCATACTTACTTTAGTAGCTTCCGAAAGAATATCACCTCTGCCCGAGTTTATACTAGGTACACCTTTTTCTGAAAAAAAGAAACCAACCTTATTACTTTCAGTTAAACTAATGTCATTTAGGTTATTTGTAATTGTAAAATTAGAATCATTAAAAGTTTTTAAAAAATTGTCGGATCCACTTCCTATAAACAAGGACAGCTTACTTTTTGATAGATCATTTATTATTTCGGTTTCCATATCTCTATCTAACTGATGTGCATAAAATGCAGATGGAGTGGCGCCAGTAACATTATCTGTAGTAATAAAACCTGTATTATAATTATGTTTATTTAGTAACTCTGTTAAATTTTCAATTGGTAATCTATTGACACCCATGCCAATAGATCTATTGTAAGTTTTTTCACCTGTTGCAATGGCTGTTCCTGCAGCTGCAGAATCTGTGGTGAAATCATCAGCAGATTGTGTTTTTAAAAAGCCTATAGATTTTAGTTGTGTAAGAGTTAATTTTCCCTGATTTGATAAGGTTGCAGCAGATATTTGAGACAAACCATACCCATCTCCTATCATTAAAATAATGTTTTCCACTTTGGTGTTTTTCTTATCCGAATGATACGTAGGCTTATAGACTTCAGAAAAAAATGAATTTTTAGAAATTCTACTTGGTAATGAGAAAATATATTTTGATGCCTCAAAAGGCATATCCGTATTAATAAAATCTACCTCAAGTTCTGTAAAAACTTTCCAAGCAGTTTTAGAATCTGGACAACCCCAAAAACGAAATGGTTTATTAAAGCTATGGGCTTTATCAATAATTTCCTTAACCATTTTATAATCTTCCATAGTCAACCTGCCCTTGCCATTCCAATTGGAGAATTTTGAGAAGGGCAAACTTATTAAACCTACTTTATTGAGGGATTCTTCAGAAATAGGTTTTAAACTTTGATAATCAAACTTTATGTAAAAAGGATAATTAATATAGGCTTCAGTTTTTGGTTGATTTCCAGAAATTACAAAAGAAATGTTTTCAGAATTTATAAGATTTGGATAAGACTCTAATACATTAATAATTGATCTTAATGTAGATATAGCCTCTGATTTAATATCTAAGAGTATTTGAATTTCTTGATTTAATTGAGGATTTATTTCAAGTGTTTTTTGAAGTGGTTTTAAATATAGATTTTCAATAGTGTTATAAGGTGTTAATTCATTTTCGCTATGTGTAACAAAAAGAGTGTCATTTTTTAAAAACACATCAACCTCTATGGAATTTAATCCACAAGCATAAGCAGTCCAAAAAGGAACTTTTTGCTTGTAATCGTTATGTGAGTGAATTTTTGCAACTAAACCTGTTTCTTGACCGATGGCTGTTTTTAATATAAAAAACAGAACAATAATCACTATTTTTTTTAAGGTACACATACACTTTAATTTTTATTATTTAATAGTTAAATTTTGTATAAAATTAGTTTTATTTAACTCTTAAATAAATGTACTTTATTACCTTTATTTTAACATAAACTCTATGTTAATTTTAAAATCCTTCCTTAAAGTTTAAAAACAATCTGATTATTAGAAGTTTACTAATAGTAAAATTTTTTTTATCATGATTTAGCTAACGCCTTGTTAACATTATTAATATCACCTACACACATATATAAAATTTTATTAATATTCAATTTACGGTACTACCAAAATCTCCATCTTTCTTTGTATTAAATTAAACAAAACAAAAAGTATGAAAAAAATTAAATTCTTATTACTGACACTTTTGGTTTGTTTATCAAGTATCGCTTGGGCTCAAAAGGAGATTGAGGGTATCGTGATAGACGACCAAAACATTCCTTTGTCTGGAGCAAATATTTTAGTTAAGGGCACTTCAAACGGGGTTTCTGCTGATTTTGATGGCAACTTTAAGATTGAAGCGAAAATTGGAGATGTTTTAGTAATTACTTATTTAGGAATGAAAACTAAAGAAGTTCGCATTGAAAATTATAATCTATTAAATATTACTTTAGAAACAGATGCCGCTCAATTGGATGATATTGTAATTGTTGGTTACGGATCACAAAAGAGGAAAGATGTAACTGGTGCTATCTCTTCTATAAAGAGTGAAGACTTTAATAAAGGGGTTGTAGCCAATGCAGGGCAACTTTTACAGGGAAAAGTATCCGGTGTTAACGTTACCTCAGCTAGTGGAGAGCCTGGGGCATCACAAGATGTTATTATTCGTGGTGTAGGAAGTTTGCGTTCTGGTACAACACCTCTATATGTTGTAGATGGTTTTGCTCTGGACAACACAGGAAATGGTATTTCTACCAACCCTTTAAACTTTATCAATCCGCAAGACATTGAAAGTATAGATGTTCTTAAAGATGCTTCTGCAGCTGCCATTTATGGTTCAAGAGCAGCAAATGGAGTTATTGTAATTACCACAAAGAAAGGTCGTGTAGGTAAAACTAAAATGAATTTTTCTGTATCTACAGCATTGTCCTCCCTGTCAAACAAGGTAGATGTGTTTTCTGCTAGCCAATTTCGTACTCAAGTTGTTGCTGCAGGAGGCGTATTAAGTGATGGAGGTGCTAATACTGATTGGCAAAAGGAATTAACAGAAACAGCCATTTCTAACAATATAAACTTTTCGATGAGTGGAGGTACAGATAAATCAACTTATGCTGCATCTTTAGGTGTCGATGACCAAGAAGGTATTTTTAGAAATAGTTATTTAAAACGTTATACCGGGCGTTTAAATTTAACCCAAAAGGCTTTGGATGATAAATTAAAAGTAGAATTTAATTTAACAGGTAGTAAAATTGATAATACACGACCAAATACAAATAGTGTTGTAAACAGCATGCTAACCATGAATCCTACGGATCCTGTTTATACAAATGGAGAACTAACAACTGATTTAAGTAACGATGTTATTAACCCTTTAATATCAGAACAACTTTATGGAGATTTTACAGATAACTACCGTATTCTAGCTAACATTGCACCTTCATATCAAATAACTAAAGGATTAACTTATAAATTAAGCCTTGGTATAGATTATTCTTCTACAACCAGAGATATTCAAAACAGACCCTATGCAACCGAAACTAATTTGACACTTGGTTCTTTGAATTCAATTAACACATTAAATACTAATACACTAGTAGAGAACACGTTAACTTATGCCTTCACTAAGGATAGACATGATTTTACATTCTTAGCAGGACATACTTTTCAACAAATAGAGGTAAGTCAAAAAAGCTTCTTTCTTCAAGGTTTCCCAGATAACGGTGTTGAGCCAAGATATCAAATCGAAACAGCTAGTGAACCAACACAACAATCTGCTTTCGCAACAAAAGATGAATTACAATCTTTTTTTGGTAGATTAAATTATTCTTATGACAGTAAATATTTATTTACGGCAACTTTAAGGGCTGATGGGTCGTCTAAATTTGGTGAGAATAACAAATATGGATATTTTCCATCCTTTGCATTGGGTTGGAATCTGACTGAAGAAGATTTTTTATCGTCATCAGAAACTATAAACAACCTTAAACTAAGAGCAAGTTGGGGACAAACTGGTAGTCAAGAAATTCCTTCAAAAATAACACAAGCTAGTTTTACAGAAAGTAATACAAATGATGATACGTATCCTTTGGTGCCAGGTGCTAATGATTTAAGTAGTTATCCTTTTGGATCTATTTTCACTCGTTTGGCAAACCCAAATATTCAATGGGAAGTTTCAACACAAACCAACATTGGGTTAGATTTTGGTTTTTTCAACAACAAAATAACAGGCACAATAGAGTACTTTAATAAAGTTTCAGAAAATATTTTATTAGAGGTAACTCCGCCAGATCCAATACAACCAACATCTAAATATTGGACCAATGTTCCTTTTATGGAAATTAAAAATAACGGAGTTGAAATTGCTTTAGATTATCAAAGTGATCCCATTGGAGACTTCTCCTATAACATTGGAGGTAATATATCGTTAACAAAAAATGAAGTAGTTAATTCGCCGTTTAGAATCTTAACCACAGGCGCTGCACAAGGTTCTGGACAAACAGGGGCTACAATAAATGGTATTCTTAATGGAGAATCAATAGGTTCTTTTTACATGCTCGAACACATTGGAATTGGTCCTGATGGTTTAAATGAATTTGCAGACAGAAATCCTGACGGTGAAATTTTAGATAATGATCGTTTTGTTGCTGGATCTGCTATACCAGATTATATCTATGCATTCTATTTTAATTTTAAGTATAAAAAATTTGACTTGGGACTTAATTTTAACGGTGCAGGTGGTAATCAAATTTATAATCACGTGGCCATGACCACATTTAATAGAGGACAATTAGTAAATTCTTTCAATACTACTGATAGAGCGATTGAGTTCTCAAATGAATCGGCATCAAACTCAAATACAGTTTCAACTCGTTATTTAGAAGATGGCGGTTTCTTAAGATTAAATAACGCAACATTGGGTTATAGTTTAGATCCTAGTTTACTAGGTATTGGAAATTTAGTGAACGATATTCGCCTCACTATTACAGGGCAAAACTTGTTTATTATTACAGATTACAGCGGATATGATCCTGAAATAAATACAGGTATTTCCATTGATGGTGTTCAAACTTTTGGTATAGATTACTTCAGTTATCCTAGAAGTAGAACCGTATTATTTGGTTTAAACGTAGCATTTTAATTTAAAAAAATCTTAAAAATGAAAAATAAAATAATTTACACAATTTTAGGTTCGGTTATGCTTTTTAATTGGAGCTGTACCAATTTAGAAGAAGAAGTACTTGACGAGTCTTTAAATGGATCTGGTCAATCAGAAGCTATTAGTGGAGCAATTGCCCCTGCATATGGTAAAGTATCAAGGGTATGGAGACACACTAACTATTTTGGATTACAAGAAATAGCGAGTGATGAAGCTATTTTACCTTACCGTGGTGGAACGGATTGGTTTGACGGTGGTAAATTTTTAGCTACACACGCACATACAATGACTCCTACAAATGCTTTAGTAGGGGATTCTTGGAATGAACTCACACAAAATATTTCTCGAACATTATCTGCTATTGAAGTATTAACACCATTGGCAGAAGCAGGAAATACAGAAGCCGAAGGCGCACTTTACGAAATGATAGCACTTAGGGGTTATTTAAACATGCTTATGTTAGACAGCTGGGGACTTATTTTTCAAAAAGAATCATCAGCCGAAGTTTCCACAATACTTCGTGGTCAAGATGCTATTGACTATATTGAAAGTCAGTTGCTATCCGTTGTAGACGTGATAAATACAACCAGAGGTCCTGGAAGAATGACACGGGGCGCCGTTTGGGGCTTTTTGGCACGGTTACATTTAAATGCAGCTGTTTATCGTGATCCTTACGGAACACCTAACTTTACCAAGGCAGATATGGATAAAGTTATTACCTATACAAATAATATTATTAGCTCAGGACAATATAGCTTATCACCAGAATATTTTGACTTGTTTAATGACGATAACAATAGTAATCCTGAATTAATTTGGGCAGCAGACCAACGTGGTGTATTAGATAGAGAGCACAGCCGATGGACTTATTGGTCATTACCTGGTTCTTTATGGGGTAGACTTGAATTTCCTAGTTCAGATGGAACAGATGGCCCTGGTGTAACTTCAGACTTTTATCAAACTTGGGTAGATGCTTATGGAGCAGTTGATCCTGCAGATGCTGATGCTAGGTTCTATAAGAAAAATCAGCAAATCCCACCAGCACTTGAGAACCTTACAGGTTTCACGCCTTTAAATGACGAAGATCATTATTATTGTGCTTCAGCTGATGATTATGAATTTGACAATGGGATTATACGTGGTGTGCCATGGGGACCAAGAAAAGATTCGAACGGAGCCTTTTTTACTTGTGATGGTGGTTACAGAATTTATCCTGTAAAACAAATAAAAGGAAATGGTCCTGATAAAAATGTAGCTTATGTAAATCTTACAGAACAAATAGATTTTACTAATGAAGGAAGAGCTCACCACACAGGTTTCCGTTTTTCTAAATATGCGTTTAGCCGCACATCTCCTGACGCGAATAACTTCAGTAGTATAGATTTAGTGTTTTTACGTTATGCAGAAATTTATATGATGCGTGCAGAAGCCAAGTTAAGAAACGGGGATGCAGGAGGTGCTTTGGTTGATGTGAATACGGTAAGAACTTCTAGAACAGCCCGTAGTCCAATACCAGCAGCACTTACTTCAATAGATTTAGATAGGCTTTACCAAGAATATGGCTTCGAATTCTACTGGGAAGGTCTTAGACGAACTAATCAAATTCGTTTTGGTCATTATGAAGACACCTGGACGGAAAAATCAGATACAGATAAGAGAAAAAGGCTATTCCCTATTCCACAGTCAGCTGTTGATGGTGCTTCTAATGTTGATGGTTACTTAGATCAAAACGATAGTTATTAATATATTTTCTGAGTTAGTTTAGTTTTTATTTAAAAGCAGTTGAAAAAATTTTCAACTGCTTTTATTTTTGGTTATGTCTCATCAGACATTAAAGGTTTTCATTTTTTCTTATAAATCATGGATTAGGCAGCTAAAGTATTATATGATTTGAACATTGATTTTCTGCTACAAATCAACTGCACCTTTATAATCATATAGAATATCTCTATTCTACTCAAAGTTCTTATGGCTGACTCAGCTCTTTAAATCTCAAACTATCAGTAATTCTTTTTTTAATAAACCTAGATCCTGTTCCACAGTCCCGCCAGAGGTTTTTGCAACCCTTACGAACTTTCGGGTACAACCCTTTTAATCGTTTTAGTTTGGGTGTTGTAACTTCAACTTCAATAGAAGGTAGATTCATTGAATGGTAAAATATCAACATGCTTTTAATTGCTACTTAAACCTTCGCTGTAAAATAATATATAGTCGGTATCTATTATTCTATATCAATAAACACAGGATTAGAGTAGAACCATAATTCATCCCACGGACTTTCACTTTTTTTATCTTCTTGAGGTTCCAGTTCATTACTGTTGGTCCCTCTGACACGGATATAACGCTCTTTTTTAATCTTCGAGATCGTGTATGTTATCTCCCTATATTCACCATTGACAGACCAGTTAGACTCGGTAAAGCGTTCAATAACTTGTGTAGTTGGATTGTTGTCGCTATCTCGATTAGTAACTGGCCCGATTACTTCTCCAATGATCAGATCAACACGGGTAACTTTTGGGTTCTGTTTCCATGAATTCAGGGTGTCAGGGTCTTTAAAACGAATGGTAACCCTTACATCTTCTCCCTTTGCAATATGGATAGCACCTCCGATATTGGCAGTGTGATGGCCTCCTTCTACCTTAACAGAAAGCTCTGAGATTAGATCTCCCAGCGTTACAAAAACACGACCATTTCGAATGCCATCTATAATATCGTCGTGATTTTTTTGGGCATAAACATAGGTTTTGGAATATTCGCCGGGCCAGAAATCACTACCGCCTTCCCGCCAGTGAACATGTGAGTCGGAGTTTGCGGTTATCCACCAATGGCGACCTTCGCCCAACATGGAATCCCAAAAACCGCCCAGTTTAGCCGTCATCTGATCAAAACCACCCATGGTAGGAAATTCTCCATATCCTCCCCGGGGACGTTCACGAAAAGTACTGTCAGGATTTAAGGCAGCAGCTTGGTGACCAGGTGCTCCGGCCATACCTACGGCAATGTCAGGGGCAGCATCATTCCAGTCCCGAAGTTCGGCAGGATCATCTTTTCCATAAACGCCTAAATCTGATGCAGATCGGGAAGGGTGATTGGCAATAACTACTGGTTTTTTGGACATTTTATTCATGAATTGCAATGCTTCAAGCATTCTTGGTTCGGTATCCCAACTTGGATCAGCAGGGTGCGGTTCTCTTTTATTGAATTGAGATTCTATACTGTGTAAGTTGTTAGATTCATCATGTGAATGTGGGATAATTAAACTGGAGTGATCAGCGCCGGGAGTATCAAATTCCATCCCATAAAACTGAATCACTTCGGGTACAACTTTTCTGGAATACAACAATTCAGGGTAAGCCATTTCCAGATTTACTTTACTGTGATTGGGGCCGCCATGATCGGTGGTTACCATCCACGAAAGACCATAATACTTGGCCATTAAGGAATTCATGGGAGTTGGATAAATTGCATCGCCTCCTTTTATTGGGGCAGGGGGATCCACTTCACGATCCCAGCCTACACTATATCTGGAATGAATATGATGATCTCCTGCCAGCCAGGTTCGGTTGGGTTTGTCCTGTGCTAAAGCTGGATTCTGAAATCCAAACATTAGAAACAAGATTGATAGATAAACAGAGGTCGACAGAAATATAGTTGAGAAAAGTAGACGCATGAGATGAATGAACTAATACCTTAATTTAAAATTATTTTATAAATATAGAATTTCGTGATTACAGGTACTTTATCATACCATTAACCTTTTGACATCATTATATTAACTGAGGCTAATAAAATTAAAACAGGGTTCTCTAGTATCTGCAAAAAACGGTTAAAGTGAACCACTCAAAAACTCTTTTGAGCCTGAGCTATAAAAGGATTTACAATAAAAGACCATTGCAAGGGAAATTGTATAAAATAATTATCAAAATATAATTTCAATTA
>CAYMDB010000107.1:0-9271 GCA_964388865.1 uncultured Flavobacteriaceae bacterium | reverse complement strand
TTTTATAATGCCAAGGAAAATTTTCTGATTTGTTACTCTGGTTTAGGTCATAAAATAAAGGCTATGCGAAAAAAAACCCGAGTCTCTATTGCGGTATCGGAGATTTTTGCTGCTAATTTATGGTCCTCTGTTCTGGCGCACGGCACCTATACAGAAGTTAATGGCACTGATGCTAAAGCATATTTACATCAATTCTCAATCGGGATAAAAGAGATTATCCTTAAACGAGAGCATAAAGATTTAGATTATATTAGTGAATTTTCTAGTAAGATCTATCATGGTGAGATTCCTATTGTGTTTATTATCTCAATAAACGCAATGACTGGCAGATCAAGAACGAGAACGAGAACGATTAATGTTTAAGTACTACTATGAAATTTATTTTAGGGCTCACTGATTTTTCTGAGAATTCAAAAGACGCCATTCTCTATGCACAGCACTTATTTAAAGCGGAGCCTTGCCAGTTTTATGTTCTATATGTTGAAAATGCATCTACCTATACCTCGGATGATTTAATGGGTAGTAAGTTTAATCATAGTTTGTACGCTTCGCTTGTTGCCAAAGGTGAAAAACGTCTGGAGAATTTTGTAAATAAAATTAATCAACATAATACCTTACACACTTTAACACCTTTAATAGATAGAGATATTTTTACAGATGCTGTAAATCAGTGCGTCATCAAATATAAAATTGACCTCGTGGTGATGGGAACCAATGGCGCTTCAGATCTTAAAGAAACTGTGTTTGGTAGTAATGCGCTTAACGTATTGCGCTCTGTAGATTGCAATACGCTTGTGGTACCTGCGAACTTTAAGTTTTCTAAATTAGACAGCATGTTACTTGCGTTAGATGTCAAAGATAAATTAAATAACAAAACAGTTCTAGAATTGTTAGATTTTGTACGTCGCTATTCTCTTAAAATGAACGTCATAAGGATAACAAATAAAGATTATAGTAAAACCAACCCTGAAGATGAAGACCAAATGTGGTTTTCTGAACATTTAAAAGCTCCAAATTTTGATTATGCCACTATAACCAATGTGCCTTTAACCTACGTGGTTAATACGTATGTACATACACAAGCTGTAGATATGATTGCCTTTGTGGGTCAGTACAAAAATTTTGTAGAACGTCTTTTTGGAAGCGCAGATAAAACTAAAATAAGTAAGGCATTAAAGGTGCCATTGATTATTTTTCATAATTGATTTGGGACTCCACTCCCCGAAGTTTAGGTTATTATATGCGGCTCTGCAGATATCTCGCAACTTCGCAGGAAAAACTCCTGTTCACATTCATTAATTTTGCAAAACAAAGGTATTTCAAGTTTATTAAATCCGAAGTCAGGAGACTTGGGAGAGCGCTTAAATATTTCCTTGTAAAGGAATTCTCTTTACTCGTTTTTATAACAAAAAAGTTCTAGCGAAGGACTATTTATCATTTTTAGATGATTTTCTTGTAAGACGTAAATTTATGAGTGATAGCACTAAAAACTCCAAACACAATATGGGCGAGTACAAGATGACCAAAAAATGGTTTTAACTTTTTAGCCGGTGGGTTCGGATGAGTTGCAAACATGAGCTTCCAACCCGTCACGCCAACAACTCCGCTCGCACCACCTAGCAAGATGCCAGACGTTATTGATGGTTTTACATTTGTTTGCTTCCATAATTGATTATAGAAGAGTACAAATAAAATTCCAATACCGTAATGCAATCCCCATCCTGCCCTTTGGGTCAACTCTTTAGAATTAGGCTCTGGCAAACGGTTAATAAGCTTACCTAAAATCTCAGGTTCACGAAAGTTTTTATTTTTTGAGTCAGCAACTAGGTAGCTTAACAGCGTCATGGCAGAAGTGCCTACTAGTGCTGAAATAAGTATTTTACCGATTTGCATATTTTACTATTTTAATATTCTTGGTTGGTTAGAAAGTTTTTCATTGCATGTTTTCAATTATTTCTAACTGCAATTTCATAAAGTCTGATATTCCACTTGTTACACAATTTTTTAAAAGATTAATATCAATCGCACTTTTTAAATTCAATTACTTATAACAATCTATGGTCATTTGATTTGATATTGTACTAGAGTAAGTTTGGTTGCGCAGTGAGTTTAGTTTCTTATTTAAGGTTTGAATAATCAAACTTAAAAACGCGCTTATTGTATAGAAGGACATTTAGAACAAAAAAATGCACCTAAAAGTTTAAAATTATTATCTGTTACCCTGCGAATGTTTCTGGACTTCGCAGGAAAAACTTCTCCTATTTTCAATTATAAATTTTGCTTCAAAAGGTAAGTTAGGTTTAATAGCGCCGAAGTCAGGAGACTTCAGAGAGCGAGTAGCACTTTCAACTTATTTGTTCCCTAAATAGACGTAGCTCATTAACGCGTTAGTTTTTTCAATTTTGTTTGATAGGCTTGTCTATAATTTCGTTTTGCTTTTTCATCTAAAAAAGATGCTTCAATTAATTTGAGCACCTCAATTTTTTTAGACGTTACATCGGAAAACACTTTTTCTACTTGTTGATTTGAAATACCAGCCTGCTCTCCTAAACCATAAAACTGCGCTTTAACTTTTCCTATCGCTAAATGGGTTGGTAACAAACCATCGTCTAGCGCAAAATCTTTATCGTCTATATGCAATCTACTGTTTAACAAATCGTAAGCAGGACTTAATTTAAAATCGCCCAAAGGTGTTTCTATTAAAGAAAAGTTTTTAAAATGTGCATCACCATTAGAAAACAAGTAATTAAAAAGAATAAGCTTAAACAATTTGATAGACTCTACAGCATAAGCTGGTACGTACTTTTTTAATAGTGTAAAAAGTTCTAAATAATTACCTTTATATTTAAAATCTTCACCATGTGTTTGGGATGTTCTACCAGCTAAAGATGCAAAATCTTCTTGAGCCCATTTAAGACCATTGTCTTTAACATCGAAACGTTTTGTAATATAAGCTAGATCCCCATTTTTAAAGAACATAAGTGCATTTTCTGCGGTTTCAATAGCAAATACCTGACGTGCAATCTGCATAGTGACATGCTCGTTTGCTGGCATTTGACTAGCCTTCTTACCAACGTTTGGTATGGGTTTTAAAATGTATTGGCCTTGCTCGCCCTCTTCTATTAAGCGTAATTTATTTTTTTCTAACAAAACCGAAAATTTTTCTTGCACACCAGAAATTGACATGCGTTTTCTGTT
This sequence comes from uncultured Flavobacteriaceae bacterium, assembly GCA_964388865.1. GTDB lineage: Bacteria > Bacteroidota > Bacteroidia > Flavobacteriales > Flavobacteriaceae > Winogradskyella. Next base: position 6,073 of record CAYMDB010000107.1, on the reverse strand, counting down.
TTCTGTAAACAAGGCATCTGTACGGTCATTACTTGCTGGCGAATCGTATGGTAATATTGGACTTACTTTCTTTCCTTGAAACACACGTTTTAATGCTGTAGTACTATAGCTGCTCTGATTTTCTTTAAGCGTTCCTGGACAATTTTTTAGTGTTGGTAAAGCCATTATTCGTCTATTTTTATAATTTGAACAGCACCAATAGTATCATATTTTGCAGTCGTTATTAAGATCCCAAAATGATCTTTAGCATCTATACGATTCTCAAAACAAACCGTTTGTTTATTAGAGCCTTCTGGTAACATATTATAAAAAAAAGGAAATAAATAGTTAGAGCTATAGTCTTTCTGAGTTTTGGGCAAGGTTAAACTAATGGCTGGTTTATCTGTATTATTAAACCATTGTTCATCATAGGTAAATACAAAACTGCCATCGTCTAACTGCGTTAACAAACCAGCTGCTTCTTTATTGTATAACACTTGGGCTTGTCTCATTATTTAGGACTTAAATCTTTAACATTAAACCTAAGTTCCATACCTAATGTGTTACCAATTTTGCTTAAGGTCTCTAAGGTTGGATTGCCTTTACCACTTTCAAATTGCTTTAGAGTACGTAATCCAATACCAGAGAGCTCTGCGAGCATTTCTTGTGTAATGTGAAGCGTTTCTCTACGTGCTTTTACCGTTTCAAACAAGGTCTTATAGTGCATTATATAGCTCTTTTAATGTAAATATATACAATTTTATTGAAAAAGCGTACAGTAAGTGCTTTTAAACGCACTTTTGAAGTATATTATGATATTTTCTGAATAATTTACTATTTCCATAAGTTAAAACAAAAAAGCCCTTCAATTTCTTGAAAGGCTTGTTTTTATTGTGGTCCCACTTGGGCTCGAACCAAGGACAGTATATATTTTGTTTTCAATATTTTGCCAAGTTGCCAACTTTTATGGTAGCCTTTTTGTGTGCCTTTTTTAAAATTTATAATTAGCTATCCATCCCATTAATAAATGTATCTACAAAATTTACGACTTTATTTAAGATTCTATCCCCAATAGATTTGCGTTTTAACACTGAGGGTTTATCTCCTTCTATGAGGTTTAATAATTCGTCTCTTAATGGCTCTCGTTCTGCATAGAGGTAATCTTCTATAAGCTTTTGTGTTTTTTCTGATGATAAGCCTTCTTCTTTAACGAATTCTCTAAATGCTTTTTGTTGTTCTTCTGACCAGAACTTTTCAAATTCTTGTGGTATGGTTTCAGAATCTTCTATTTGAGGTAAGCTGTCTTCTATAAACTTTTCTATTAGCTCTCGTTTACTTCGTAAATTGGCTTCACCTGTTAAGGCATCTACAATTTCTTTTTTCTTTGCTTCTTGCTCTTCCTTTTTAGCATCTTTTAGGTTTGCTAGTAGTTTTAAAATGTAGGTAACATTGATTTCGTCTCTGTGAATTAACTCTAATTCAAAATCGACATCATCTAATACGGATACCTTTTCTTTAGCTGTATCTGTTTTGGTTTTTTGCCATAAATCTAAATACTTGCTTCTGTAATCATTGAACAGTTGCTCTTGCATTGCTAAGTCTTCCCAATCGAAATTAGCAAAGGTAGTCATTGTGTTTTTTAGACGCATTAACTCTCTGAACGCTTTAATGAACTCTAATTCATCTTCTTCACTTACTAATTCATTAACGCTATTTACTGTTGGTGTTATTTGTAGTAAATTAATAAATGCCTCATTGAATTTCTGTGTATAGTCTTCATAAGGCTTCATTATAATAACATCTATAGCTTCTTTATTACTAAATAGTGTTATGGCTTGATCTGTTACTTTTTTAAGGTTTTGGAACACTACAATATTACCTTGTGATTTTTGTTCGTTTATGATTCTGTTAGTGCGCGAATAGGCTTGTATTAGGCCGTGATATTTTAAGTTTTTATCTACGTATAATGTATTTAAAGAAGGACTATCAAAACCTGTTAAAAACATATTTACTACAATCAGAATATCAATCTTTCGCTCTTTTACTTTCTTTGATATATCATTGTAATAGTTATAAAACGATTGACTGTCCTTTGTAGTAAAATTAGAACCAAACATCTCATTGTAATACCCAATATAGCTTTCTAACTTATCTCTTTTGTGCATATTCAAGCCATATAATGCAGGTGAATCTTCAACTACTGAAACTTCTTCTGGAATATAACCGTTTGCATCTGCATCTTCTTCGTTAGCTACATAACTAAATATGGTCGCTATTTTTAAATTATGTTCCCCAGCTTCTTTTTTACGATGTAAAATATCATAATAATCAACTAACATATCTGTACTTCCCACACAAAATAGTCCTGTAAATTCTTTGTTGTGTGTTTTTCGATTGTGATTTGCTATAATATAATCTGCTATTTTTTCTAAACGTTTTGGGGATTCCATTAACTCTTTACGGTCAATATCTTCTACTTCAATGTCTATTTCTGTAGCTGATTCTTTTTGCTTGTATTTGCCAACGTATTCAACTGCGAACTTTAATACGTTTTCATCCTTAATAGCATCTGTTATGACGTACTTATGTAAGCAATCACCAAACAGCTCTTTAGTAGTGCGTTTCCCTAATTCGTTTTTAACTGCATTTTCAGCAAATATTGGTGTACCCGTAAAACCAAACATTTGATGATTGGTAAAGAACTTTTTAATATCGGTGTGTGTTTTGCCAAACTGACTGCGGTGGCACTCATCAAAAATAAAGACGATGCGTTCCTCTTTCATTTTTTCCATCTTCGCTAAATAGTTCTTTTTGCTAATCGCTGTATTTAGCTTTTGAATGGTGGTAACGATAATCTTAGTATCATCACTAAATTGTTTTACTAATGCCTTTGTATTGTCTGTGCCATCGATACTGCCTTTAGAGAAGCTATTAAACTCTTTAGTAGTTTGGTAATCTAAATCTTTTCTATCTACTACAAACACCACTTTTTTAACTTGTGGCATTTTCATAATAATTTGACTTGCTTTAAAAGACGTCAAAGTTTTACCCGAACCTGTAGTATGCCATATATAACCGTTATGCGTACTGTTTTTAACCTTGTCTATAATGCTTTCTACGGCATAATATTGATACGGTCTAAGTACCATTAATATTTTATGCGTTTCGTTTAACACGATGTATTTACAAATCATCTTAGAGATATGGCAAGGCTCTAAAAACTCTGATGTAAACCCATTTAAAATATTGGTTAAACGCTTGTTTTCGTTATTTGTCCAATAGAATGTTTGCTTGAATGATTGATGCCTATTATTGGCGTAGTATTTGGTGTTGACGCCGTTACTAATTACAAATATTTGAACGTACTGAAACAAGGCAGATTTAGCACCAAATGAATGCCGTTGATAGCGATTTATCTGGTTAAAGGCCTCTTTCATTTCTAAGCCTCTACGCTTTAATTCTATTTGAACTAAAGGCAAACCATTAACTAATAAAGTTACATCATAACGATTCTTATAACTGCCTTCTATGGTTACTTGATTGGTGACTTGGTATTGATTTTGACACCAATGCTCGGTATTTAAAAACTCAAAATATAGGTTATCCCCATTATCTCTAACAATATGTTGTTTTTCTCTTAGCGTTTTAGCTTTCTCGAATACAGAACCTTTACTCAGCATATTTAAAACACGTTCAAATTCTTTAGCAGTAAACGTGATAGTATTATGGGTTTCTAACTGTGTTTTTAGGTTTGCTACTAAAGTTGCTTCATCTGGAATACTAACTTTAGTATAACCTTGATTTGATAACTGCTCTATTAAGTGATTTTCTAATACTTGTTCTGGTTGTGTGCTCATAAATAAAAAGCGGTCTGTTTTTTTAGCTATCTAATTTACTTTGTTCGTTTAAATAAATATCGTCTGATAATTTTTGTAGTGCTTTAAGAGCGTTATTATCATCTAATACCGTTAACTGTTGTAAAGCTATTCTGTGTAAATATTGAAATCGTTTATTTTTTGGCACTTGATTTTTTATTAATTCTGAGTTTAAAACTTCTAAATTTGATAATACCGTTAATTGATTGATACTTGCATAGTCTCTCATATTCTTGTTTTCTTTAGCTAATGTTGGGTTTGCTTGACGCCATTGCTTTGCCGTACAACCAAACAATGCTACATTAAGAACATCTGCTTCATCTGCATAAGTAAGCCACTCTTTATCCTTTGAAACATTTAAGGTTGGAATAATATGATTTTTAATCGCATCTGTATGAATGCTGTAGTTTGCCTTTGTTAATATGCGTTTTACATCCCATTCTAAATTAAATTGATTGGCTTCAATTTCTTTTAGCCTCTGATATTCTTTAATAAGATATAATTTGAAGATTGGGCTAATGGCAGAACCAAATTCAAATGCAATATCTTTATGTGCATAAGTACCACCATATCTACCCGATTTTGAAAACAAGCCAATTGCTCCTGTTTGTTCAACCCATTGTGAAACGCTTAAAACGAAGGTTGGTAAACCTGCTTCTTTTCTAAAGTGGTCAAATTCGACCACTTTAAAATTGGGGTTATTTATAGTTTCCCAAGTACCTAAAAATTCTATGGTACTTCGGTTACGTAACCAATTTTTAATAATGTCTGCTGAACGGTTATCTCCATCTTTGGCTTTTGCCATATCGGTAAGACAAATAAAATCTTCCTCATTATTTGAATCAATAGAAACTGAAATTTCGTTCACTATTAATTTTTTCATTTTAGCTGTCATAGTATTATTTATTAATTAATCCAACATCTAGTGCAACAAGTCTCCTTTTAAGCATGAATTACACCTCTTAAAAGGCTAATTTCGTTATTAATTTTATCAAAGTTAGATTTGCATAAAGCCTCTTCTTGCATTAAATCTATACAAAATCCAATACCCTCGCAAATATGAAATATCGACCCAAGTATATTTGTACTTACAGTATCGATGTCTGTATGTTCTAATAACATTGATGCTGTACCAAAGTGATCATATTTTGAATATAAATCATATAAGTAAAACACATCTTTATAACGAATGTTTTCTAACCTATGAGCAACTGAATCTAATCGCTGTCTAATGGTAGAATTTTTTATATTATCATTGCTTTGGTAAATTAAAGATTTACCAGGTTTATTATAGTCAATAGGACTATCAGCATTAAAGAGATGGCTAAATTGTTCTTTGAACATATCAACAGTTTCGCAATGTTCAGAGTGGATATAAAACATACTTTTTTTATCGTTCTCATGGACGTTTATAATTCTTCGAATTTGCTCTGAAGTTAATTTATCTATTTCTCTCTTATAGTTAACCTCGAGCTTTGGGTTAAATTTTTTTTCGGCTTGAAAGGTGGCTAAATATAAAGTTATTAGATAATCTAGTAGGCTTGCTCTTAGCACTATTGAGATTGGATGCTCTCTATATCTTTTGTCGATGTTGTAATCTTTAAGAAGAATATTTAAAGATTCTAAACCGAAAATGTATCTTTTGAAAAGCGTATGATAAATATTGAAGGCTGACTTATTTTCATCTATTATTTTAAAACCTTCTTCCAAAATTACTTCAAAATGAACTTTTGTTTTTGATAATTTATTTTGATTCAATTCTGAAATCATTATACGTTTTTTGATTGGTGTTATTCTGTTTTCTATCTATTACACAAACATTTGTTGCAACAAGCCTTTTTTATAGGCCTTTATATGGTCTGTTTTTGAATTAACTAATGCTATATTTTTATTTATTGCTGTTAAGAAATTAGCTATTTTTATTTGCTCTTTCTTACTTGGTAATTTAATTGGTATCGCTTTAAAAGATGACATATCTAAATTTCTTCTCACAACACTTGCACCTTGTTCTGAAGCTTGAGCATATTCATAAAAAATTCTGTTGGTAAATAATAGATATTTACAAAAATTAGATGATGTTAGCTCTTGGTTAAAATCAAAGACTTTGTATGATGGTGATACGATACCAACTTCAAAATCAACATTAACATTAATATTACCTAACTAGTACTGATGCGTTAAGATAGATTAAATATTTTAAAACTCCAGTAAATATAATA